>JAJXWE010000251.1 GCA_021781775.1 Pseudomonadota bacterium
AGGCTACTCGGTGAACAGTCGCGCGCCGACGCCCGGGGAGCTCGAGTGCGCCAATCCGCAGGCGCCGTGTCTCCTGCCCTCCAGTCTGTCCGGCGATCCACCACTGCACGCGGTCGTCTCGCATACCGTGGAAGCCGGCCTGCGCGGTCGATTGGCGGGATTTGGGTGGCTCGGCGGAGCGCTGCGATGGAACGTCAGTGTCTTCCGGACGGTGCTGTACGATGACATCCAGTCGATCGCGACCTCGCATGCGTCGGGCTATTTCGCCAATGTCGGTGATACGCGCCGCCAGGGTGTGGAGGTCGGTTTCCATTACCACGCGCTTCGCTGGTCGGCATACGCCAACTACAGCCTGGTGCGGGCAACGTACCTCACGGCACTGACGGTTCCGTCGCGGTCGAGCCCGTCACGCGATGCCAACGGGAACATCCACGTGCGGCCCGGGGACCAGTTTCCGGGTATCCCGGAGAATCGCTGGAAAGTCGGGGCGAACGTACGGGTCCTGCCGAAGTGGACCATCGGCGGGAACGTCAACATCACGAGCAGCAGCTACTTCGTGGGCGATCAGTCGAACCAGCTCGCGCCGCTGCCGGGTTATACGGTGGTCGACATGCACATCATGTATCGACCGGCGCGTCGACTGGACTTATTCGTCACGGTCGACAATCTGTTCAATGAGAAATTTTCCACCTGGGGTATTCTCAGTGATCCGACCGGGGTGGGGGCGCCGGGGATTCCGGCCAATGCAGTCACCAACGGGCCGGGTGTTAACAATCGGTTTGTAAGTCCGGCGGCACCCTTGGAGATCTTTGGCGGAGTCCGTATGCGCTTCTGAGCCGTGCAGGCGGCGATGTGCGCCTGGGCGACACGTCTTCAGAAAATCAGCTGCGCCAGGGCAGCAGAGGCAGACCCTGCCGCCCGCTGCGCGAATCGTCGGCTCGGCTAACTGACTTGGGTCATAGCGCGAGAGCCACTCGCGGCTTGCGCAGCGCTGAGCCCGTGCTCTGACGTGCCAAGTGCGGCGGCGCTGTCCGCAACGGTGCGGCTGTGCCAGGGCGCAGACTGCGCTGTGGACTCGAGCGATGACGGGCGAGCGGGCATGGCGCTGTACGGTCAGTCAGGAGTATTGCCGCAGCGTGGACAAGCGGTCGCATGCGATCCGGGCCCAGAAGGCAATACTGCGCAAGCAAAGGAATGTTATTCCAGATGTCGCGCTGGTGGGGAAGCGCGCACTCTATTCCTGGCGCGATGGTCGTCGGTAGAGGTACGGATGGACCGCAGCGTTACGCTGAGGCAGTGTGCGGCCGTGAAGGGGTCCGAGCCAATGCGGCAGCGCAGGTGCGCCATGAGACAGCTATTCGGCATGAACCGAGCGTGGGTCACGCAGTGGCGTGGCCCGGCATTGTTCGCGTTGCTGTTGTTCGTGTTCACGCTCGGCGGCTGCGAGTCGCTGCGCGTCGGCAGCGACTACGATCGGGCAGCGACATTCGCCCATTACCATTCATTCAGCTGGCTACCTCGACAGAGCTACGGTGTTGTCAATCCATTGGTGATTGAGCGCGCGCAGCTGGCAATTCTGAGCGCCCTGGAGCACAAGGGATACCGCTACGTGAGCAACGGGGAGCAGGCGGACTTCGTCGTCGATTTCACCATCGGCTCGCACGAGCGGGTTGATGTAAGGACCTATCCGGCGCCCTATGCCTGGCCGTGGTATGGATACGGCCGATATTGGTGGGGTTATCGCTACTGGGGTTCAGAGATCTCCGTCTCGCGCTACCGCGAGGGAACTCTGGCGATTGATGTGTTCGATGCCAAGACGCACCGTCCAGTGTGGCACGGCTGGGCCGAGAAACCGCTTTCCCACTACGACATCGTGCATTCGGCCGCTTCGATTCGCAAAGCGGTAGATGCCGTGCTGGCGAGGTTCCCGCCCGGCTGAGTCGGGAGTGTACTGTGCTGAACGCGTGGCTGGCGCCGTCCAGCGGATGCCGCTGAAGACTTCCGCTCCAGGCATCAAGGAACGATCGGTCCCTGGCGGGTCTCTGCCCGTCGGGGGCCTACGCGACTGCTCCGCGCGGCGCACGTTGTACTCCGATGGGCGCGTCTTTGGCAGTGCTGTCGAGGACGGTGAACGGCTGAACTCGGTGTCGGGCGCTTTAGGATACGTCGGACGCGGCCATGGTAGCGATGATGGATATGCCCTGCGCACCTGCGCCGGCGAAATGACACACGGAAAGCGGAGCGTTCGGGTCGCGCTGGGCGCATACATCGATCCAGCGATCGTCGGCGGACGTGCTGGTGACGTGGGTGGCGGGGGCGGGGCAGCGGAGTCGCCCACAACGATCGCCAGAGTGATGCTCACCAACTGACCACCGTCGCGCTTTGTACGTAGGGGCATCTGCTGATTCCGGCCGCGGTTCATCACTGCGACAGTCGGCGCGTGTGCGGCGATGAATGCGGGAGAATTCAATGTACCTATCGAAGTCGGCAGTGACGATGATAATGCTTGCGACCCTGGCGCTGTCGTCACCCGTCGTGTTTGCGAGCGCCAGGGGCGGTGGTGCGGGTGGAGGGCCCGGGATTCACAGCAGCAGCGGGACGCGCCTGCTGGATCGGGATCGGCTCCATGATCGGCTGCAGGACCGTCTGTACGAGCGCGATCTGAAGCTCGAACGTGATAGGGACCGGATTTATGGCGGCAATCTCATGACGTCGGCGGAGCGGACGCGCTACGAGGAGCAGCTGCGCACGCTGCCGACGGAACAAGAGCGCGTTCAGTTCCGCATGGAGCATCAGCATGAGATGCAGCAGCGCGCTGAGCAGCGGCACGAGCGGCTGGGCCCGGGACTGAGCGAGTCGCAGGTGCGCGCGCAGGAGCACGCGCGACAGCAGGAGCGCGCACAGATTTACGGCTACTCGATGATGACGCCGAAGGAGGTGGCGCGTTATCAAGCGCAGATGGGCGCGGCCAAGACCGAACAGGCGCGCGAGCACATCCGCGCCGAGCACCGACAGCAGATGGAGGAGCGCGCCCGCAAACGCGGTGTTTCACCACCGCAGTAAGCGGTCGGACGGAGACCGTGCGGGCGGCAATGCCCGCCCGGTCTTGCGCCTGGCGATGATGCCGGGCGGCGAGGCGTGGCCGGTGCGGCCCTGGTGCGTGTCAACACTCAACGAGGTGAGATGACATGAGCGGAGCGCATGTATCGCGTAAAGTGGCGAGCACCTATGCGCGCAAATCACTGCCGGAGGCGCTCGCGGGGCTCCTGGCCGCGTCGGCGTATCCGCATCCGGCCGATCCGATCTCGCTTGTCGAGACGCCGATTTCCTGGGTGCTTCTGGCCGGGGAGTTCGCCTACAAGATCAAGCGGCCGGTGCACTACCCGTTCGTCGATCAGCGCGATCCTGTGCGGCGCCGGCACCTCTGCCAGGACGAACTGCGCCTGAATCAGCGCTTCGCGCCGCAGCTGTATCTGCAGGTGTGCCCCATCGTGACCGAGCATGGTCGGGTGCGTGTCTGCCTCGGCCCGCCCGGCAAGGACAGGGTGGTGGAGTATGCGGTGCGGATGCGGCGCTTTGCGGCGGACGAGGAACTCGATCGGCAACTCGCTCTCGGGCGGATCGGCGCGGAGACGCTTGCTGCATTCGGTCGTGCGCTGGCCGACATTCACGCCACGCTGGCAACGATCTCGGCGGATTCATCGTTGGGACGTCCGGACAGTATCCGCGCGCTGCTCGTGGCCAATCTGGCGGAATGCGCTGCGGCAGCTGAGTTGTTCAACGGCCGCTCGGCCGTCGAGACGCTGCGTGCGCCTCTGGAGCAGCATCTGGATGAAGCCGGACCGTGGATGGCGACTCGCCGCGCGAGCGGCTGCGTACGCGAGTGTCACGGCGATCTGCACAGCCGCAACATCGTCGTGCAGGCGGGCCGGCTGGTCCCGTTCGACTGCGTGGAGTATGAGCCGGCCTTCCGCTGGATTGACGTGGCCGACGAGATTGCGTTTCTCTCGAGTGATCTGACCGCGCACGGCTGTGAAGCTCGACCGCACGCG
>JAJXWE010000252.1 GCA_021781775.1 Pseudomonadota bacterium
CAGGCACTGGTCGAGGACACGCTCGCCAAGGCGGGCCGCCACTTCGTCCTGCATGCACAGGATCCACGCCACGATCTGGAGCCGTGGGGCAAGCGGACGTACTTCGGAACCGCCGGTGCGGCCGTCAGCGTCGTCGCGGCCGATGGAACGTACCGCGAATCAAGGATCCAGGATTTGTACGATATCGGTCGGATCGTGGATGTCATGGACCACATTCACTTCTTCCAGCGCGCGGTCGTTCCCCGGGACATCCCGGACCCCTTCGAGATGGACTTCAACACCTGCTACGCAGCGGTTTCGAGCACCACGAAACACGTCGGCAGCAGCTGGGTCCAACCCGAGCATCTGACCGCTTCGCTCGAGATGCTGTACGCAATCGCCGGCGGCGAAGACAAATGGCGTGCACGGCCGTTCGTGAGTCAGTCGAATTGCTTCGTCGTTCCACCGATGAAGTTCGCAACCGATGCATGCCGATGCTTGGAAGTCGCTGTCCGCGGTGGCATGCCCGTCCTGCTGCTTTCGGCCGGACAAGCCGGTGCGACCGCGCCGGCCGCCCTCGCCGGCGCGCTGGCTCAAGAAGTTGCGGAGTGCCTCGCGGGGCTGGTGTACGTCAATGCTATCCGCCCGGGACACCCGGCCATCTTCGGGACGTGGTGTTTCGTCTCGGACCTGCGCACCGGAGCGATGTCCGGCGGCAGCCCCGAACAGGCGCTGCTCTCGGCCGCGGCTGGCCAGATGGCGAACTTCTACGACCTGACCGGCGGCACCCCTTCCGGCATGACCGACTCCAAGATCGCTGACGGTCAGTCCGGTGCTGAGAAGGCACTCAATCACGCGCTCGTCGGCAACGCCGGTGCGAACCTGATCTACGAGTCGGCCGGTATGCATGCGAGCCTGCTCGGCTTCTCGCTGGAAAGTCTGCTTATCGATAACGACATCATCGGCATGACGCAGCGGACGATAAAGGGCATCGAGGTGAACGAGGAGCGACTGTCGTTCGAGACCATCAGGGATGTGTGTCTCAACGGACCCGGGCATTTCCTCGGCTCCGAGCAGACGCTGCAGCTGATGCAGACCGAATATCTTTATCCGGCAATCGGCGATCGTAAGAGTCCGAACGAGTGGACCGAGCAGGGATCGACGGATATAGTCGACCGCGCGGCGCGCAAAGTTCGCGAGCTCCTCGCGACGCACTATCCGGCACATATCCCGGAGGCCGTCGACGCCGCAATCCGTGCTCGCTTTCCGGTCAGACTCCCGCGCGAGAGCATGGCCCCGCCGAGCCGGACGGAGGCCCGCGGCGGTGCTGGCTAAGAACCATCGCGTCTGATGCGCCGCCAAGTCCACCGCGCGAAATCCCGCGGTCGAGCAGTTCCCGGGACGTCATGACACCGGGTCCGCGACGCATGGCGTAGCGCCATGCGGAAACCCGCAGGGTCCACCATGGGACTGCTCGCCTCGTCGTCGGGTCGAAGCCCGCCCGTTGCCCGCAATCAGGGCAGCACGACGATCTTTCCCACGTACGCCTTGTCGAGGAATGCCTGCTGTGCCGCAGCGAGTTCGCGCAGCCGGAAGATCTTGGCCACTACGGGCCGAATCTCTCCGCGCTCGATGTATCCGACCAGACGCTCGAACAGCTGAGGCTGCGGCACGGTGCAACCGTGCAGAGTCAAGTCCTTCAGATACAGGGTGCGCAGGTCAAGTCCCACCTGTGCACCACTGATTGCGCCCGCCACCGCATAACGTCCGCCGCGCTTCAGCAGCTGCAGAGCCGCTCCGAAGGTGGCTCCCCCGACGACGTCAATAACGGCGTCCACCGACTCCACGCCGAAGCGCTCCACGAGGTCCTCGCCACGCCCCGCAACCTCGTGCGCACCGAGCGATTTCAGGGCTGGCTCCTTTCCCGCCGATGCGATGGCCAGCACCCGCGCGCCGCGCCGCCGCGCAAGCTGCACCGCCGCCGAGCCAACCCCGCCCGAAGCGCCGGTCACCAGGAGTGTGTCGGCTGCCGAGATCTGAGCCCGTGTCAGCAGGTTCTCGGCGGTCATATAGGCGCAAGGGAACGACGCTAGTTCTGCATCAGACAGCGTCTGCGCCCGAACAGGGAAGGCATTTGCCGCCGGGATGGCCACGAACTCGGCAAACGCTCCATTACAGTCGCTCCCAAGATAGCGCACCGTGGAGGTCGGGTTGCCGGCGTCAGCCCGCAGCACCGGGTCGATAAGCACCCGCTCACCGACCCGACTCATCGCCACACCCGGCCCAACGGCCACGATTTGCCCGCACGCGTCAGTCCCCTGAATGAGCGGGAAAGCGACCGGTGAACCGGACCAGCTGCCGTCTTCGACCGACCCGGACGTCCCGGTCTCGGCATCCGACGCCGCCGACGAGCCGGCCCTCGAATACCACCCAATTCTCAGATTGACATCCGTATTGTTGAGCGCCGCAGCCGTGACCCGCACCAGCACCTCCCCCGTGCCCGGTACCGGGACCGAGATATCGCTGCGGTATTCCAGCGCACCGAGGTCGCCATGGCGGGTCAACAGCACCGCGTGCATTCGGTCGGGCAGCATGGGCGATCTCCGGCTTGCTGTTCGGACCATTCCATCATACCATCGTGAAATTATTGCGTAAACTTTCACGCTACTGAATTTTCCTTCTGAATAAGCTATAATTGTAAAATTGTGAATTAGGGCAGACCGCTCATAGCCAACTGTGCCGCAGCCGAAACGAAACCGCCGCAGCCGTAACACCACTGCGCCAGAAGCCACGCCACCGCGCACCCGACGCGCTGCGGAATCCAGTCCGCTCGGCGGCCAGATTCGCGACCTGCGGGCCGCGCGCGCGATGAGCCTCGCTGCGCTCGCGGAAGCGATCGGCAAGTCTATTGGTTACGTCAGCCAGATTGAGCGCGGTCGCTCGGAAATCTCGATCTCGACGCTGAAGGCGATCAGCGATGCCCTGGGGGTTCAGATCAGCTGGTTCTTCCAAGGATATGATCCGCGGGTCCCAGAAGAACACGGCTACATCGTCCGTCGCGAGCACAGACGGCGGCTCGATTTCCCCGGTACCGGCATCGAAGAGGAACTGCTCTCCCCCACGCTCACCGGCGAGGCGGAACTGATTCTCTCGACTTTCGCACCTGGTGCGCGCAGCGGCGAGGAGCCGGTCTCCCGAATGGCCGAGCAATCGGGCTTCGTACTCGACGGACAGCTCGAGCTGCGGATCGGCCATCGCCGCTTTTCATTGCGCCCCGGTGACAGCTTCCGGATCGAGCGCGGCGAACTTTTTACGGCGCGCAACCCGGGTACGGTCACATGCGTCTCGCTGTGGGTCATCGCCCCGCCCCGCTATTAGCCAGCGTTCATCTCTCGAGGATCCTGCATGTCACTTCCCGGTCACGCGAACGTGCTCATCGTCGGCGGCGGTGTCGCTGGTTGCTCGGTCGCCTATCACCTGACCAAGCTCGGCGTGACGGACGTCGTGCTGCTCGAACGCAAGCAACTTACCTGCGGCACAACCTGGCATGCAGCTGGACTGGTCGGTCAGCTCCGCGCGACGCGCAATCTGACTGAGCTCGCCAAGTACACCGCGGATCTCTTCCACTCACTCGAAGCAGAGACCGGACAGGCCACTGGCTTCAAGCAGAATGGCTCGATCAGTGTCGCCAAGACAACCGAGCGCTTCGAGGAGCTGAAGCGCGGCGCCTCGATGGGTAAGACCTTCGGGCTTGCGATCGATGTGCTGTCGCCCGTGGAAATCCGCGCGCGCTGGCCACTGCTTGAAATCGACGACATCGTCGGCGGGGTTTTCCTTCCGAAGGACGGTCAGACCAATCCGATCGACACGACGCTCGCCCTCGCCAAGGGTGCGAAACAGCACGGAGCACGCATTTTCGAGCACACCCGCGTGTCGCGCATTCTCATCGAACGCGGTCGGGCGATCGGGGTCGAAACCCCGGATGGCGCCATCATGGCCGACACAGTGGTGCTGTGCGGTGGAATGTGGTCCCACCGACTGGCCGCCGACGTCGG
>JAJXWE010000253.1 GCA_021781775.1 Pseudomonadota bacterium
CTCCAGGCTCTTCAGCAGCCAGCGGGCTTCCTGCAGCTGCGCGCGCAGGCTGGCGTGGCTGGCGTTGCGGCCGAGCAGGTTCGCATAGCTCTGGTTCAGACGCACCCTGGGCAGGGTGGCCGAGTTGATCTCGACCACCCAGCCGCGGTCGGTGCGCCGCACGAACACGTCCGGCACGATGTACTGCGGTGCGGTCGTGCTCACCGTGGCGCCCGGCCGCGGATGACACGAGCGCACCAGCGCGAGCGCCTCGGCGAGGTCCTCCTCGCTGGTCCGCAGATCCCGCCGCAATGCGGCGAGTTCGCGCCCGGCAAGCTGCTCGAGGTGGTGGCGGGCGATCTCGATCGCCGCGCTCATGCCCGGGGTGGCCGGATCGAGTTGACGCAGCTGCAGCTCGATGCACTCGCCGATGCTGCGGGCCCCGACGCCGGGCGGATCGAGTGCCTGCACCCGCGCAAGCACCGCTTCGACCTGCGCGGCCGCGCATTGCACGTCGGGCTTGAGCGTCTCGGCGATCTCATCCAGGGTTTCGGTGAGATAGCCGTCGTCGCTGATCGCATCGACGATCGCCCGCGCGATCGCCAGCTCCCGCGGGGCGAGCTTGGCGAGTTCGAGCTGCCCGAGCAGGTACTCCTGCAGGGACTGTCCGGAGGCGTCGGCAAACTCCTGCTGCCGGTCCTCGTCCTCGCCGTTCCAGGAGGACTCGCCGGAGCCGGAGCTGGGCCCGCCCCAGTCCTCCTCGAGCACCTCGATGCGCTCGTCCACCGCTTCGGTAGCGCTCTGTGGCGGCTCGAGGGTCTCGCTCGGCTCGGGCGACTCGCTCGACTCGGACGCATCCGCCGACTCGCTTTCGCTCTCGCCCTCGTCCACCGGCTCGAGCATGACATTTGTCTCGAGCAGCTCGCGGATGTGTGCCTGGAGCTCCAGGGCGGGCAGCTGCAGAAGCCGGATCGCCTGCTGCAGCTGCGGGGTCATGGTCAGTTGCTGACCCAGCTTGAGCTGCAGTGAGGGCTTCAGCATGGCGGCATGGCGGTCGGTCGCGGCTGTCCTGGTGCGATGGGTCGAGCGTCTCTATGGCTGTCCGGCCGGTGCGCCGCGGGGCGCCTCAAAGTCGGAACGACTCGCCCAAGTACACCTCACGGACCTGGGGATTGGCAAGGATTTCTTCGGCGTTTCCGGCGGCGATCACAGTTCCCTGATTGACGATATAGGCGCGTGAACAGACCCCCAGGGTCTCGCGTACATTGTGGTCGGTGATCAGCACGCCGATGCCGCGGCTGGTCAGCTCGCGGATGATGCGCTGGATGTCGAGCACCGAGAGTGGATCGACCCCGGCGAACGGCTCATCGAGCAGCATGAAGCGCGGCTCGGCGGCGAGCGCCCGCGCAATCTCCACGCGCCGCCGCTCGCCACCGGACAGCGACAGTCCGAGGCTGCGCCGCACGTGCCCGATGCGCAGCTCCTCGAGCAGCTCCTCCAGGCGCTGCTCGCGCGCGGCGCGCTCCAGGTCGGCGCGCGTCTCGAGAATGGCGAGGACGTTGTCCTCCACCGACAAACGGCGGAACACGGACGCCTCCTGCGGCAGGTAGCCGAGGCCGAGCTGTGCGCGCCGATGCATGGGCAGGCGCGTGATGTCGCGCTCCCCGAGGTGGATGCGCCCGGCGTCGCACGGCACCAGGCCGACCATCATGTAGAAGGCGGTGGTTTTGCCTGCCCCGTTCGGACCGAGCAGGCCGACCACCTCGCCGCTGTCGACCTCGAGGCTCAGGCCGTGCACGACGTGGCGTGAGCGGTAGCGCTTCTCGAGCCCGATGGCCTTGAGTGACATCAGGACGACCGTCCGGGCGGGTGCGCCTTGGCGGCGGCCGGCGGCTGCGCGAGCGGGGTGCCGGAGGCCTGCGGCGCAATGGTGACGTGGACCCGCTCGCCGTCGCCGCCCGAGGTCGCCTCGATTCGGTCCTTGAGGATGTTGTAGACCAGCTGCGGGGCGCTGAAGGCGTTGTGACCGTCGCTGAGCCACGCATCGTGGTTCAGCTGCACGGTACCGGCCAGCACGTCGTAGACGATCTGGTCGGCATGACCCTGGGCAATGCGGCCCGCGACCATGCCCTGCTGCGTGAACTGCGCAGGCTGGCCCGTCACCGTGACCTGATTGATGCGGTTGCCGGCGACGTCGACCACGGCCTGGTCAGAGGTCAGGCTACCGTGCGGTGGGGCATGGATGTGGACATTGCCCTGCAGCGTCCACCGGCCGCTCGGCTGGCCGAGGCCGCTGGCATGCGCCTGGTCGGCCGTCACGGTGATGCGCCCCTGGGCGATCGTGATCTGCTTGAACGAGCCGGTGTGTGCCTTGTAGTCGATCTCGGAGGAGGCAGCGTCGAACGTGTACGACGCCTGAGCGCCACTCTGCGGCGCGGCGCGCGCGGCCTGCCGCGGCGACACGGCGGTCGGAGGCGCTGCGTGCACGGGTCCGCCGCCGGCGCACAGCGCGGCGAGGATGCAGAACAGTCTAGTGCGGAGGCGTGACGATGGCATGGACCTTGGATTCTAACTGCAGCCGATGGGCCTTCAAGTTCACGACCAGCCCGATGGCATTGAGCGTTTGACCCGCCCAGGCAAGGGACACTGGATCGGCGGTGCTCACCTGGTCGGTGTGGCTGTCGAAGGTCAGCATATCGGTGTGGATCTGGATGGGCGAGCGCGATCCGCGCAGCGCCGCCGCGACCTGTACATCGCCGGCGAGCTCGACCTGATCCGTGCCGTGCGCGATGGCGCCGCGCTGCGCCGTGGCCGACCATTGCTCGCCGCTCGGGTCCTGGAAGGCGAGGCGAACCTGCTTGAGCTGCACACGATCCTCGCGCGGCAACTGGCGGATCGAGGCGGCATCGACGGTATAGAGCGGCAGGCCGTTCGCGCCGGTCTCGATCAGCTGCACATCGCGCGCGGAATAGCCGTCACCGCGGTCGACCCGCTGCACGGTCGCGGCTTGTGGCGCACGGCCCTGGCGCGCCAGCAGCAGCGAGCCGATGATCACCGCCGCGACGGTCAGCGCGGCGAAAATCCGATAGATCATGCGCGCTGGCCGCTCTGCCGGGCGGCGAGCAGCTGATCGCACACTTCGCGCACCGCCCCCTGACCGCCGGGCAGCGTGGTCACCCGGTGGGCCGCCTGGCGTGCCTCGGCGTGGGCATCGGCGACCGCGTAGGCGAGCCCCGTCAGGCGCATCAGCGGGATGTCGGGCGTGTCATCGCCGATGCAGGCGCAGTCGGCCGGTTCGACGCGCAGGCGCGTACACAGGGTGCGAAGCGCCGCCGCCTTGTCCTGCACCCCCTGCAGCACGTGCCGGATGCCGAGCTCACGGCAGCGCACTCGCGTCATGACGGAGCGGCGCCCCGAGATCACCGCGACCGTCACGCCCGCCGCGGCCAGCTGCTTCAGTCCGGCTCCGTCGCGGACGTGGAAGACCTTCAGCGCCTCGCCGCGTGGACCGTAGTACAGCCGGCCGTCGGTGAGCACACCGTCCACGTCGAGCACCAGCACGCGCACGTGCGCGGCAGCGTCGCTCATGGCAGAGCCACCGGGCCGCTCATACCACCCCCGCGCGAAACAGGTCGTGCACGTTCAGCGCGCCGACCAGCCGGCCCTCCGGGTCGGCGACCGGCAAGGCGGTGATGCGGTGCAGCTCCATCTGGTGTACCGCTTCGGCGGCGAGTTCGCGTGGACCGATGGTCCGGCACGGCGAGGTCATCACCTCGCGCATGCTCGCGCGATGGATATCGATCTGCCGGTCGAGCGCGCGGCGCAGATCCCCGTCGGTGAACACTCCGAGGATCCGGTTCCCGGTATCCGTGATCACGGTCATGCCGAGGCCCTTGCGCGACATCTCCAGGAGCCCCGCCGCGAGTGAGGCGTCCGCAGGCACTTGCGGCAGGGCCTCGCCGGTGCGCATCAGCTCCTCGACGCGCAGCAGCAGTTGGCGCCCGAGCGTTCCGCCCGGATGCGAACGGGCGAAGT
>JAJXWE010000254.1 GCA_021781775.1 Pseudomonadota bacterium
GCCGCGCTCGCCGTCCTCATTCGGGGTGTTGTGTTGCATCAGCGCCGCGGCTGTCTTGTCGCAGAGGAAGGTGCCGATTAGGTTGATATGCACGACCTTGGCGAAGAATTCCCCGCTCATCGGGCCGTGCTTGCCGAGCACCCGCCCCGCGCCGATGACCCCGGCGCAATTGACCAGCAGGTTCAGACCGCCGAGGTGCCGCTGGGCCTCGGCCATGGCGGCCTCGACTTCGGTCTCCGCGGTCACGTCGCAGCGCAGGAACTGCACGTCGGGTCCGAGTGCCGCGGCTGCGGACCGACCGGCCTCCTCCTGCACGTCGAGGAGCGCCACCCGCGCGCCTTGCGCGAGCAGGTGACGGGCCGTGGCGTGCCCGAGCCCCGAGGCGCCGCCCGTGATGACGGCGCGGGCGTCTTGAATCTTCATCCGTCCCCCTGGGTATCCGTTCGTCCGCCTAGCCTATCATTTCCACCGCCAACGCCACCGCTTCGCCGCCGCCGATGCACAGGCCGGCAACGCCGCGCTTGCCACCGCGCGCGCGTAGCGCATGCAGCAGCGTGGTGAGGATGCGCGCGCCTGTAGCGCCCAGGGGATGTCCCAGTGCGCACGCGCCCCCATGCACATTGACGCGGGTCGGGTCGAGGCGCAGGTCGTGCATGGCGGCCAGCGTCACCGCTGCGAAGGCCTCGTTGATCTCGTACAGGTCGACGTCGCCGGCCTGCCATCCCGCGGCGCCGAGGACCTTGTTCAAGGCGCCCACCGGTGCGGTGGTGAACCATTCCGGCTCCTGGGCATGGCTCGCATACGCCACGATGCGCGCCAGCGGCTTGACGCTGCGTGCCTGCGCGGCCTTGGCGCTCATCACCACCAGCGCCGCGGCGCCATCGGCAATCGAGGAGGAACTCGCCGCGGTTACGGTGCCGTCCTTGCCGAATGCGGGGCGCAGCGTGGGAATTTTCTTCACATCGCACGTGCCCGGGGTCTCGTCCCGCTCCACGACGGTCTCACCCTTGCGGCTCTTGACGGTGACCGGGGTGATTTCGGCGCCGAAGGCGGCGGTCTGGGCGGCAAGCGCCCGGCGCACCGATTCTGCGGCGAAGGCGTCCTGCTGCTCGCGCGTGAACCCGTAGCGTGCGGCGGTGGCGTCCGCGAAGCAGCCCATCAGCTTGCCGTCGAAGGGGCTCTGCAGGCCGTCGGTGAACATGTGATCGAGCAGCTCGCCGTGACCGAGCCGATAGCCGCCGCGCGCCTTCGGCAGCAGGTAGGGCGCCTGCGTCATCGACTCGAAGCCGCCGGCGAGCACGACCTGGGCATTGCCCGCGCGGATCTGGTCGGCGGCCATCATCACGGTTTTCAGGCCCGAACCGCACATCTTATTGACCGTGGTTGCCGGGGTGGCGAGCGGCACACCGGCGGCGATCGCCGCCTGGCGGGCCGGCGCTTGGCCGAGGCCCGCCGGCAGCACACAGCCGAGCAGCACCTCCTCGACGTCGGCCGCGGAGATGCCGGCCGCCTCGATGGCCCCCTTCAGCGCGCAGGCACCCAGCTGCGGGGCGCCCAGCGAGGCGAACACGCCCTGGAACGCTCCGATCGGCGTGCGTTGGGCTGCGGCGATGACGATTTCGGTATTCGACATGGAAGATCCTCGGTGCAATATCAGGCGTTCAGCGCTCGACCCTGCTGCCGGTTCGCGGCATCAACCCGTTCTCGAAGACGGTGATGAATGCTGCGGCAATGTCCGCGCCAGTCATGGATCGGTCCTCGCGGTACCAGTGCGCGATCCAGTTGAGCGCGCCGGCGAGTGCAAAGGCGGTCATCTTCGGATCGCAGGGATGGATCGAGCCGTCCTGCGCGCCTTCGCGCAGCAGTCGGCGGATGCCCTGATCGATCTCGGACTTCAGCGACTTGATGTGTGCGCTCATCGCCGGCGGCAGATCCTGGTCCTCGGCCCGAACCATCGACCAGCCGAACTCCGAGGCGACCGCCCGTCCGTAATGATCGAGCACGGCCTTGAGCCGCTCGCGTGCGCTCGCCTTGAGTGCTCGCGCCTGGCGCAGACCCGAGCGGATCGGTTCGATGCCCGCCACGAAGCACTCGAACAGCAGCTGCTCCTTGTTCGAGACGTAGTAATAGACGGTAGGCTTGCTCACCTCGAGCGCCGCGGCGATGTCATCGAGCGAGGTGTTGTGATAGCCCTTGCGATTGAAGGCGTGCGCGGCGGCGCGGATGACGGCCTCGCGCTTGACCTGTCGGTCGTGCGCCCGCTCGCGGCTGGCGCGCCACGGTGAAGCCCGCGGCGCGGCGTCCGGCGACGCCTCGTCCACGCCCGTTCTGCGGGGCGCTCGTCCGGGCGTTGATTTGCGTCGGCTGGCTGCCATGACGTTTCAGGAGGAGCCCATTGCGGTAGGGCCCAAGGTGTTGAAGTATAGCCGCAGGGGGCGGCCCGTGCGCACCCACGAGCCCACGCCGAACCCATGCCGTGGTGTGTGTAAGGCGGTGGCGGCCGACGCGTTGACCCACCGGGTTCGGCTGTATCATACTGATGGGTAGGTATCCTACCGGCGCGTAAAGACTTTTTGCCGCCGCCCAGCGAGCAAGCCATGCTGCCGAAGCACACCAGTGCCGTCCCATCCGTCCGCGCCGAGGACCCTGCTGCCGGGCGTCCGGAGCCGCCTCTGAGGTTCGTATCCGCCGCTTCGCTGTTTGACGGCCATGATGCGGCGATCAACATGATCCGCCGGCTGCTGCAGGCGCACGGCGCAGAGGTGGTACACCTCGGACACAACCGCAGCGTGGCGGAGATCGTGCGCGCGGCGATCCAGGAGGACGCCGACGCCATCGCCGCGAGTTCCTACCAGGGCGGCCACAACGAATACTTCGCCTACATGGTTGACATGTTGCGCGAGCGCGGCTGCGAGCACATCCGGGTCGTGGTCGGCGGTGGCGGCACCATCTCGCCGCAGGAAATCGAAGCACTCGAGCGATACGGCGTCGAGCGCATCTATACGCCGGAGGACGGCCGTCGGCTGGGCCTCGACGGCATGATCGAGGATGTGTTCACGCGGGTGCGCGCGGCGCGCAGGTCGCCGTACGAGCCAAACGGGCTCGCCGCGCGCGAACCGGCGCAGCTCGCCCGCGCGATCACGGTGCTGGAAAACGCCTTGCCCGGCGAGCCGGCGCTCGAGCAGATCCGCCGCAGTATCCAGCGCTCCCCGAATCGAGTGCCGGTGATCGGCATCACCGGTAGCGGCGGGGCCGGCAAATCCAGTCTCACCGACGAGCTGCTCGCGCGGCTGCGCCGGGAGTTTCCCGAGCGACAGATCGCGGTGGTTGCCATGGACCCGACGCGCCGGCGCAGCGGCGGGGCGCTGCTCGGGGACCGAATCCGCATGAACAGCCTGGACTGTGATGCGATCTTCATGCGCTCGTTGGCGACGCGCCGGCAGCACATGGCCACCGCTGCGGTGCTGAAGGACGTCATTCAACTCTACCAGGCCGCAGGCTTCGATCTGATCCTGGTCGAGACGGCAGGCACCGGTCAGGCTGACAGCGAGATCGTCGATCTGGTCGATGTGTCGGTGTACGTGATGACCGGCGAGTACGGCGCGGCCAGCCAGCTCGAGAAGATCGACATGCTCGATTACGCCGATCTCGTCGTACTCAACAAGAGCGACAAGCGAGGCGCGCAGGACAGCCTGCGCGACGTGCGCAAGCAATGGCGGCGCAACCACCCGCAGCAGCATGCGCTGGCGGATGCGGAGCTGCCGGTGCACGCGACCGTCGCCAGCCGCTTCAACGATCCGGGCGTCAATCGGCTGTTCGCGGCGCTGTGCCGGACGCTGGCCGAGAAGCGTATCGGGGCAGCGCGCTGGGAGCTCACCGGGCCGGCGCCCATCCAGGTCGTCGAGCGCGAGGCTCTGATCCCCGGAGCGCGCGTGCGCTACCTGGCGGAGATCGCCCGTCATGGACGCTCGCTGCGCGAGGACATCGAGCGCCGTGCGCTGGCGGCGCGCC
>JAJXWE010000255.1 GCA_021781775.1 Pseudomonadota bacterium
AGGCACGACCGCATCTGCGTGTGCGCACCGGACCGAAGCCGCGCCGGTCACGCGCGACCCTGCCACCCGCGGGGTCATTCACCGCCGTGCAACTTGCCGCCCTGTACCAGTTTCCCGCCGGCGCCGGTCAGGGTCAGTGCATCGCGCTCATCGAGCTCGGCGGTGGTTACCGTCCGAGCGACCTGAGCGCCTACTTCACGGCTCTGGCGCTACCCGCGCCCCAGGTCGTCGCGGTATCCGTCGACCATGGCACGAACGCGCCGAGCGGCAATCCCAACGGCGCTGATGGCGAGGTGATGCTGGACATCGAGGTGGCCGGTGCGGTCGCGCCGGCTGCGACGCTGGCCGTCTACTTCGCGCCGAATACCGATGCGGGATTTCTCGATGCACTCACCACCGCGATCCACGACACGGTGCATCGGCCGTCGGTGGTGTCGGTCAGTTGGGGCGGACCGGAGTCCACCTGGACGGCTCAGGCCCTGCGCGCCATGGACCAGGCCCTCCAGGCCGCGGCACTCATGGGCATCACGGTGTGTGTCGCCGCGGGTGACGGCGGCTCGAGCGACGGGATGTCCGGGACGGTCCCGCACGTGGACTTTCCGGCGTCGAGCCCGCATGCCCTCGCCTGCGGCGGAACGCGTCTGCGGGCCACGGCAAACACCATCGTCAGCGAGTCGGTCTGGAACGACGGGACGTCGGCGGGGGCCACCGGCGGCGGGGTCAGTGCGGTCTTCGCGCTACCAGTCTGGCAACAGGGACTGCAGCTCACCGATGCACAGGGACTGCGCGCGCCGCTCGCGCGCCGCGGAGTGCCGGACATCGCGGCCGATGCCGACCCGCGCTCGGGCTACCAGGTGGTGGTCGACGGCACGGCGGCGGTATTCGGCGGCACGAGCGCCGTGGCTCCGCTCTGGGCGGGGCTCATCGCCCGTGTGAATGCGCAGCGCGGTGTCAGCGCCGGGTTGCTCAGCCCGCTGCTCTATGCCAACCCCTCGGCGCTTCGCGACATCACCCGCGGCAACAACGGGGCCTACCGAGCCTCGCGCGGCTGGGATGCCTGTACTGGCCTGGGCAGCCCCGGGGCACCGCTCGGCACCTTGCCGGGGTGGTGATGCGCTCCATGTTCCGCTCCGCCGCTGCTCAGATCTCGACAAGGCCGTCGAGATAGAACACGCACTCGCCGACGAGCTCGACACGCTCGCCATTCACCCGACACCACAGCTCCCCGCCACGGCGCGAGGCCTGGTAGGCGCGCAGTTGCGCCTTGCCGAGCCGCTCCGACCAGTAGGGTGCAAGCGCGCAGTGGGCGCTGCCGGTGACCGGATCCTCGGGTACGCCGCGCGCCGGCGTGAAATACCGGCTGACGCAATCGAATTCACCCTCGCCGCGCGCGGTGACGATGACGCCCAGACGATCGAGTCGCGCGATGGCGTCGATATCGGGCCGCAACGTACGCACGGCCCGCTCGCTGTCGAGCGTCACGAGATAGTTCACGGCGTCGGCGCGTACGTCCTGCGGGACTGCCCCGAGCGCGCGGCGAAGCGCGTGGGAGTCGGGCGCCGGGACGGTTGCACGGGCGGGAAAGTCCATTGCGTATCCCGCGGCCGCGCGCGTCACGGACAAGGCGCCGCTCGCCGTGTGGAAGGTGACGGCCGGTCTGTCCGGCTCCAGCCGCTCGAGCACCACAGCAGCGCTCGCGAGCGTCGCGTGCCCGCAGAGCGGCACCTCCACCGCCGGCGTGAACCAGCGTAGCTGGTACGAGCCGTTCCCGCCGACGAGAAAGGCCGTTTCCGAAAGGTTGTTTTCCTGCGCGAGCGCCTGCAGCACGGCGTCCGACGGGAACGCCTCGAGCGGCATCACTGCCGCGGGATTGCCGCTGAAGCGCTGCCGGGTGAAAGCGTCCACCTGGAAAATGCGCGTACGCATCAGGCAGTCTCCTGCGCCGCCGGTGCTCGACCCTCGAGCCTCGCCACGGTTCCCTCGATCCAGCTCTGCACCTGTTGATTGACTTCGCGCGGATCCCGACCGGCGGCGCTCACCGGCGGCCCGATCACCAGGCGGACCGTGCCGGGGCGCTTGCGCCAGCCGCGCCGCGGCCAGAAGCGGCCGGCATCGTGCGCCACGGGCACCAACAGCCGTCCCGTCTCCGCCGCGAGCAGCGCGCCGCTGACGCCGTAGCGGCGCGTCTGGCCCGGTGGCATGCGCGTGCCTTCCGGGAAAATGATGATCCAGTCCCCCTCGGCCAGCCGCTCCTTGCCTTGCGCGATGACCTGACTCACCGCCGAGTGCCCCGATTTGCGGTCGATCGCGATCGCGTGCACCTGGCGGATGCCCCAGCCCACCGCCGGAATCCACGTCAGCTCGCGCTTGAGCACCCAAACCTGCCGCGGGAACACCAAGGCCATGGCGATCGTTTCCCACGAGGAGGAATGCTTCCACAGCGCGATGTGATTGCCGGGGGGCAGGTTCTCCAGCCCCTCGATGCGGTAGTCGAGCCGGCAGGTCCAGCGCAGCACCGTCAGCAGGACCCGCGACCAGACCCGCACCAACGCGAAGCGGCGGGGGAACGGCAGCATGGCGCAGGCGATGACGAAGAAGATCGAGTAGAAAAACGTCCAGAGGAAAAAGAAGACCGTAAAGAACAGGGAGCCAAGCAGCTGCATGGGGGTTCCTCAGCCCGGGAGACGTGACAGGTCGGCGACGCCCGCGAACAACGCGCGCATCTGGCGCAACAGCGCCAGACGGTTCTCGCGTAGGCGCGTGTCTTCGTCCATCACCATGACTTCGTCGAAGAAACCGTCAACCGCCTGACGCAGCCCGGCAAGCTCGGTCAGCGCGCCGGCATAGTCGCCGCGCTGCAAAGCGGAGGTGACGGCGGCGTGCACCGGCTGCAGCGCATCGAACAGACTCCGTTCCGCCGGCGCCACGAGCAGCAGCGGATCTACCGGCGCAGCACTCTCGCCAGGCACAGCCGCCAAAGCGCTCTTTTTCAGGATGTTGGCCACCCGCTTGTTGGCCGCGGTCAGACTGGCCGCCTCGGGGAGCGCCAGGAATGCGCGCAGCGCCGCGAGCCGTGCATCGAATTCCACCGGCGAGCGCGGTCGTCGCGCGAGCACGGCGTCGAACATCTCGGTGGTGATGGCCTGGGCGCCGTCCGGCGTCGCGCTCTGCCCTTCCAGGTAATGGGCGCGCAGCCGCTCGAACACGTAGTCGTAGAGATCGCCGGCGGCATCGGCCAGCACGGGAACGGGTTTGCCGGCGTTGAGCGCGATCCGCTCGATGTCCGCGCGCGCCAGGCGAGAGGCGTGCTCCAGCAGGGCGGTCAGATCGAGCTCGATGCGCTTCTCGAGCAGGATGCGGACCAACCCGATGGCCGCGCGGCGGAGTCCAAACGGGTCCTTGGTGCCGGTGGGCTTCTCGCCGATGGCGAAGATGCCCGCCAGCGTGTCGAGCTTGTCGGCGACCGCGAGCAGCGTCCCGGTCCCCGTGAGCGGCAGCGCGTCGCCGGCGGCGCGCGGCAGATAATGCTCGCCGATCGCGGCCGCGACCTCTCGGTCCTCCCCGTCCGCCACGGCGTAGTGCGTGCCCATGGTGCCCTGCAGCTCGGGGAATTCTCCGACCAGCGCCGTGAGCAGGTCGCACTTGCAGAGCATCGCGGCGCGCTCGAGCGGCCCGCTCGCGTGTCCGAGCGCGGTCGCCATCTGGACTGCCAGGGCGCGGATGCGCCGGGCGCGGTCGCCGAGGGAGCCGAGCCGCGCCTGGAACGTGACGGCATCGAGCGCCTCGATCCGTGCGGCGAGTGGTGTCTTGCGATCTTGCGCCCAGAAGAATGCCGCGTCCGCGAGGCGGGGTCGCACGACGCGCTCATTGCCCGCGATCACCTTCGCCGGCTCGCGGCTGTCGATGTTGGCGACCGCCACGAAATACGGCAGGAGGGTGCCGTCCGCGCGCTCGACCGGGAAGTAGCGCTGGTGATCCTCCAGGGTCGAGATCAACACCTCGCGGGGCAG
>JAJXWE010000256.1 GCA_021781775.1 Pseudomonadota bacterium
CGCCGACGGCACCGTGGTGCTTTATCCGATGCAGGCGCCGAGTCGCCGAGCCGAGCGCCGGCGTGAGGTGGTCGATGCGGTCGTCGAGCGGCTCGGCTTCAAGGTCTCGCGCCTGCTCGATCTGACCGCTCACGAACGGAATGGACGCTATCTCGAGGGCACCGGCAGCCTGGTGCTGGATCACCGTCGGCGGATCGTCTACGCGTGCCGATCCGGGCGCACCGATCCGGCGGTGCTCGCCGAGTGGTCGAGCGAACTCGGCTACGAGCCGATCGTCTTCGATGCCGCCGATCCGGGCGGCCGGCCGATCTACCATACGAATGTGCTGATGAGCCTTGGGGAGCGCTCGGCGATTGTCGGGACCGAGGCCATTGCCGAGCGTGACCGCGCACGTGTGCTCGAGCGGCTGTGCGACCGCAATCGGGAGCTGATCGACATCGGGTGGGGCGAGCTCGCAGGGTTTGCCGGCAATGTACTGGAGCTCGCGACCTGCGACGAGGCGCTTGGTGCGTATCGTGTGCGGGTCATGTCCGCAACGGCCCGTCAGGCACTGTCCGAGGCGAGCTTCGCCCGGATCAGCGCCTGCAGCGACGAGGTGCTCATCGCGCCGGTGCCGACCATCGAGCGCTTCGGCGGAGGCAGCGTCCGCTGCATGATCGCGGAGGTTTTTCTGCCCGTATGACGTCCCTCATCATCAAGGCCGTCCTCGCCTATCTGCTCGGCTCGCTCGTCGGCGGGCTGCTCGTCGGCCGCCTGCGTGGCGGGATCGACATCCGCCGGCTGGGCAGCGGCAATGCCGGCGGCACCAACGCGCTGCGCACGCAGGGCAAGGGATTTGCCTTCTGGGTGCTGCTCATCGACATCGGCAAGGGCTGGCTCGCGACAGCCGCGCTCCCGAGCGTGGCATTGCCGGGCCTCGCGGACGCTACACCCGGGCTCGCCTGGACAGCGACCGTGTGCGGTCTCGCAGTGATCGTCGGGCATGTGTACCCGCTGTGGTACGGCTTTCGGGGCGGCAAGGGGGTGGCGACGCTGATCGGGGCGGTGCTCGGGACGGCCCCGGTGCTCTTGCTGCCGATGCTCGCCGTGTGGCTCCTGACCGTACTGCTGACCGGTTACGTGGGGCTGGGCTCGATGCTCGGCGCGGCAGCGCTCGCCGCGGTCGCGGCAGCGAGGCCGGGCATGCGTGCTCCGCTGCTCACCTTCGGTCTGCTCGCCGCCGCGCTCATCGTCTACACCCATCGATCCAACATCGGCCGCATGTGCTGCGGTACCGAGCCGCGGGCGCGGCGGCTGTGGCTGTTCGGAACGCGCGCGCGCTCGTCCTGAGATGACTGCCCGTCACGACGGTCCGAAGGACGATCCGCCGACCGGCGAGGCGCCGCCGCTGCCGGCACGGGTGTTTGCGCGGCTCGCGGACGGCCACTTCCATTCCGGAGAGACACTCGCTCGAGCGCTCGGCGTCAGCCGCGGAGCGGTCTGGAAGGCCGTGCAGGCCCTGCGCGAGGCCGGCGCGACCGTCCATGCGGTGCCCAATCGTGGCTACCGGCTGCCGCAAGCCGGCGAACCGCTCGACGCCGAGCGCATCCGCGCCCGGCTGCCCGTTGCGGCGCGCTCTGCGCTGCGGGGCCTCGAGGTCCTCTGGCAGACCGAGTCGACCAACAGCGTGCTGCTGGCCCGGCCCAACCCCCCGTTCGGCGCGAGCGACATCGCGCTGGCGGAATACCAGACGGCCGGCCGCGGCCGGCGCGGCCGTGCTTGGCTGGCACCGCCGGGCGGGGCCGTGTGTCTGTCGCTCAGCTGGAGCTTCCGGGAGGTGCCGCCGGACCTGGGGGCTCTCAGTCTGGCGGTGGGCGTCTGCGTGTTGCGCTCACTCAAGGAGGTGGGGCTGAGCGCGCGGTTGAAGTGGCCCAACGACATCCTGGTTGAGCAGCGCAAACTCGGCGGCATCCTGATCGAGCTGCGCGCCGAGTCGGCGGGGCCGGCCTGTGTCGTGATCGGCATCGGACTGAATGCCGCACTGGGCGAGGCGCTGCTGCGCCAGATCGCCACCCTGGGACTGCCGGCGACCGATCTGGCGACTGCCGGAGTGGCGGTGTCGCGTAATGTCGTTACCTCGGCGATGATCGCTCAGGTGCTGCGTGGGCTGCAGGAGTTCGAGCGGGAGTCCTTGCGTCCGTTCATCGAAGAGTGGCGCTCGGCCGACGCATTGCGTGGCAACGAGGTCAGCGTGCACACGACGACGCAGACCATCCGAGGGGTGGCGCGCGGCATCGATCTGCACGGCGCCTTGCTGGTCGAGACGCCTCAGGGCGTGCGCCGCTTCATTTCCGGGGAGGTCACCGTGAGGCCCGCACTGTGAACGTACTGCTCGTCGACGTCGGAAATACGCGGGTGAAGTGGACTCGATATGACGGCTCGACCATCGCGCGCGCGCGCGCCGGCCACCATGCCGGCTGGACGGCCCGAGGATTCGAGCGAGTGATCGGCTCGGCGCGGCACAGCGAGCGGATCCTCGTTGCGAGCGTTGCCGGACCGGCGGTGAATGCCGCTCTGAGCCGCGCGGCAGGCCGGCTGCAAGCCCCGCTGCCGCAGTTCGTGGCTACGCGCCGTCGGGCCTGCGGCGTGACGGCCGGCTACATCGAGCCGTGGCGGCTCGGCGTCGACCGCTTTCTCAGCATGATCGGGGCCCGTGCCCGCCTGCCCCGCCTGCCGCTGTGCATCGTCGGGGTGGGCACGGCCATGACCATAGACCTGCTGGGAGCCGACGGCCGGCATCGCGGCGGCGCGATCATCCCGGCTCCACCGCTGATGGTCTCGAGTCTCCTCGCCGGTACCCGTGGCATACGCCGCCGCGCGCAGGGCGGTGCCGCTGGCGCCGGGCGGGCGCTTTTCGGCCGCTCGACGCGGGCCGCCCTGGAGCAGGGGGCCCGGTACGCGGCCGCGGCCACCGTGGATCGGGCAGTCCGCGAAGCGCGTACGCTGGTGCGCCGTGATCCCTTGGTCGTGCTGACCGGTGGAGGCGCAGCGGCACTGCGACCGCTGATCGACAGTGCCTGCCTCGAGATCCCCGATCTGGTGCTCTGGGGTCTGGCGGTGTGGGCCCAAGAGGGTTGACAATCCTCCCGTGCGCGTCGCGTTCTATCTTCTGTTGCTCGCGAATCTGCTCTTCCTGGCGTGGGCAGAGTGGATCGCCGTGCCGGCAGTGCCGGCTGCAGTTCCCTCGGGCGTGCCGCGGCTGCAACTGGTCGGCCAGGATGTGCCGGCCTCGCCGCCTGCCGAGGGGGCGGCGCAGGCGCCGGCGGGTGCGCTGAGCGCGGCTTTGACTGCGCAGGCGGCCACACAGGCGCCCTCGGGTGCCGCTGCCCCGGCATTGCAGTGTCTGTCCGTCGGGCCTTTTGGGCACGGCCGCGAGGCCAGCAAGGCGATGGCGTTCCTGCGTGCCCAAAATCTTGCCCCGCAGCAGCGCGCGGCCGCCGTGCAGCCGGTGCAATGGTATTGGGTTTATCTGCCTGACGTGAGCGATCCCGCATCCGTGCAGCGGGCGCTGGCAGAGCTGCGGCACGCCGGCTTGGCCGGGGCGGAAGCGATGCCCACCCCGGACGGCAATCCCGGGATCTCTCTTGGACTGTTCCAGGACGCCTCGCTGGCGCAGCACCAGCTGGCCCGCGCACGGGCGAAGGGGTTCGCCGCCAAGCTGTCCGCGCGCCTGGTGGCGCAGCCGGCTTATTGGCTCGATGTATGGGTCGCTGGAGGCACCGCAGCGCTGCCGTTGCAGGCGCTGAACACGGATCTTGGCGGAGCGTTCGCCGCGCACGCTTGCCCGGCCGGCGATACCCCACCACTGCCGAATGATGCGACCGGCGCGGTCACTCCCGGTGTGCCGCTGCCGGCCCAGGGCTCCACGGTGGCATCGCCACCGTGAGCCGCCCGCGATGGTGTGGGCCCCGCTACAATCTGCGTATCGCCCAGCGTTAGAGCTCCACGGCGCCGGCTT
>JAJXWE010000257.1 GCA_021781775.1 Pseudomonadota bacterium
GACACGATGCAGATCAATCGACTCGGACAGGCAGAGGAACGCCTCGGGGCTGTGGCGGGCCGCGTAGTCCGCACCGCGTGCGGCGAGATACCGCTCGACAGGCAGCTGCGCCCGGCCCTGCTCGAAGACTGCCGGTCCGGCGAACCGCGCGCCGAACTCCTCGGCGCTTCGATAGGTGGGCATCGCCAGCCGGCGCGCGAGTGCCAGCCCGTCGGTCGGCCGGCCGGTCTCGATGCCGAGGCGCACGATGTCCCGCTGCACCGAGCGCCAGGCGGTGGCGAGCGGATGCGGCCGGTCCGTCGCGCACAGCACGATCAGCTGCCCGACGCGCTCGGGAAAACGCTCGCCGAAGGCAAGCGCCACCATGCCCCCGTAGGAGCCGCCGGCGATGGCGCGCAGTGCCCCAACACCCAGATGATCGAGCAGGCGCGCGAGCACCTCGGCCTGATCGTACGTCGAGACACTGGGAAAGCTCTGTGCCCGCTGCGGCCCTGTGGTCTCACCGCCGCCACCGAGGTAATCGAAGCTGAGCAGCCGGCAGCGCTCGGTGTCGAGCGCGCGGCCCGGACCGGCGATCTCCGACCACCAGCTGCGCCGGGGGGGCTCGCTCAGGCAGACCCACCGGCTCGCCGAGATGCCCCCGAGGGCGCAGATCAGCGGTCCGTTGACCGCCCCGACCATGCGCCAGGCGACCCGGACCGCGCTCAGCCGTCCGCCGTGATGCAGGGCGAGACCGCCTGGGATGTCGAACACACCCTCGCGCACAGTCGGCGCGGCCGGCGCGCGCGGCGGCTCGATGGGTCGAACCTCGGCAATGGCGTTCATGAATGGCTCCGCATGTCACTCGGCTCACCGAGCACTCCGCAGAGCGACCCGCCAGGGACCTGACGGGTTAGCTGCATCCATCCCCACGCCACAGGCGCGGAGCCACGCAGTTCGCTCATCTGTCGATCCGCTCCGGACCCTGATGCGGCACGGACGAATCGCAGGAGTTGGCACCTTTACAGACTGGTTGGGTCTGGCGGTTGCCCCGGCGTCTAAGGGCCTAATCCCTCAGCCGGTCTCGATGAGTAGTCGTGAGTGTAGGGGCTGCCCGGGCGGGCGGTCAAGGGAGCCTCTCGCCCGCCCCGCTCGCGCCCTGGTCAGCCGCCGGCGCGGCGCGCCGGCCTGCTGGCATCCCTCCGTCCACTATGCTAGTGTACTAGCATACTAGTACAGTGGATCAGCATGAAGACACATCGCAGCCTCAGCCCCCGCCAGGAAGCCCTCGCCGAGCGCAACCTGTATACCGCGATCGCCGCGCTGCGCGATGCGGAGGAAGTTCGGGCTTTTTTCCGCGACCTGTGCACTCCGGCCGAGCTGCAGGCGATGGCCGATCGCTGGTCGGTGGTCGACTATCTGAACCGCGGCCTGCCGTATCGCGAGATCCATCACCTCACCGGCGTCAGCCTTACGACCATCGGCCGCGTAGCGCGCTTCCTCGCCACCGGCAATGGCGGCTACGGGCTGGTCGCGCAGCGCCTCGGCAAGTGGCACCTGCATGCCGCCCGCGCCGCCGCCTCGGCCGCGACCGAGCCATCACCACCGCCGCGCCGGCGCGAGGGCTCGAAGCATGGATGAGCCACGACTGAGGTTGGCGATCCAGAAGTCTGGACGCCTGACCGACCCGTCCCTGGATCTGCTCGCGCGCTGCGGCCTGAAGATCTCCCGCGGCAAGGACCAGCTGATGGCCTACGGGGAGAACATGCCGCTCGATGTTCTGTTCGTGCGCGATGACGACATCCCCGACCTGGTGCAGGAGGATGTCTGCGACCTCGGTCTGGTCGGCCTGAACGTGCTCGAGGAGCGACGCCTGGCGCTCGCCGCGCGCGGCCACCCGGTGCGCTTCGAGGCATTGCGTACGCTCGAATTCGGTCGCTGCCGGCTCTCGCTGGCAGTGCCCGACGATCAGGCGTTCGGCGGACCGGCGAGCCTCGGGGGCCGGCGCATCGCGACGACCTATCCGTACCTGCTCGAGAATTTCTTGCGCGGACACGACGTGAGCGCGGAGATCGTCACGCTTTCCGGAGCGGTCGAAATCGCCCCACGCCTCGGCCGCGCCGACCTGATCTTCGACCTGGTCTCCACCGGCTCGACGCTGCAGGCGAACCACCTGCGTGAGGTGCACACCGTCCTCGAGAGTCACGCGGTGCTGATCCGCACGCCGGTCGCACTGCCGCCGCTGAAGGACGAGTGGGTCGAGCGGTTGGTGATGCGCATCGACGGGGTCCAGCAGGTCCGCGAGAGCAAGTACATCATGCTGCACGCCCCGCGCGCCGCCCTCGATGAGATCCGCCGGCTCCTGCCCGGCAGCGAATCCCCGACCATCATCCCGCTCGAGGGCACTCCGGAGCGGGTCGCCGTGCACGCCGTGTGCCGCGAGAACGTCTTCTGGGAGACGCTCGAGGGGCTGAAGAAGGCCGGCGCCAGCGCGCTGCTCGTGCTGCCGGTGGAAAAGATGCTGGCCTGAGCCGATGCGCATTCTTCACTGGAACCAGCTGAACCCGGCCGAGCAGCGCGCCGCCCTCGAACGGCCCGCCCAACAGTCACGCGCCGACGTCGAATCGGTAGTGCGCGAAGTGATCGCGGGCGTGCGTGCGCGCGGCGATCAGGCGCTGCGCGAGTACACGCGTCGCTTCGACGGAGTCGACCTCGGGGACCCGCGGGTCGATGCCGAGGAGTTCGCCGCCGCGCAGCGCGCGGTCGGGCGCCGGGAGCGCCAGGCCCTCGAGCAGGCGATCGAGAATGTGGAGCGATTTCACCGCACCTACGGGCTCGAGGCGGTGAGCCTCGAGACCATGCCCGGAGTGCGCTGCGAGCGGATCTACCGCCCGATCGGCGCGGTCGGACTGTACGTGCCGGCCGGCTCCGCCCCGCTGCCCTCTGCCGTCGTGATGCTCGCGGTCCCGGCGCGCATCGCCGGCTGCCCGCGGCGGGTGCTGTGCACGCCGCCGGACCGCACCGGCCGCGCGCACCCGGCGGTGCTGGTCGCCGCCGAGCTGTGCGGCATCGAGCAGGTATTCAAGGTGGGCGGAGCGCAGGCGATCGCCGCCCTCGCCTACGGTACGGAACGGCTCGCCAAGGTCGACAAGGTGTTCGGGCCCGGCAACGCCTGGGTGACCGCCGCCAAGCAGGCGGTTGCCACCGATCCCCAGGGTGCGGCCTGTGACCTGCCCGCCGGCCCCTCGGAAGTCATGGTGCTCGCCGACGCGGCGGCGAACCCGGCATTCGTCGCCGCGGACCTGCTCGCGCAGGCCGAGCACGACGTCAACGCCCAGGCGATCCTGGTCACCCCGAGCGCGCCACTGGCCCAGGCCGTCGCGACAGCGCTCGAGCGGCAGCTCCCGGCACTCTCGCGGCGCGCCATCCTCGAACAGTCTCTCGCCGCGAGCCGCGCGCTGGTCGTCGCGGATCTACGGACCGCGATCGAAGTCGCCAACGCCTACGCCGCCGAGCACCTGATCCTCCAGGTGCGCGAGCCGCGCGCGCTGCTCGAGCGCATCGACAATGCCGGCTCGGTATTCCTCGGTGCCTGGTCACCGGAGCCGATGGGCGATTACTGCTCAGGCACCAATCACGTGCTGCCGACCTACGGCTACGCCCGTGCCTACAGCGGCCTCGGCGTGCCGGATTACCTCAAACGCATCACCGTGCAGGAGCTGACGCCCGCCGGGCTGCGCGCACTGGGCCCGACCGCGGTGACGTTGGCGCAGCTCGAGGGACTCGATGCGCACGCGGCCGCCGTCACCTGCCGCCTGAGCGCGCTCGAGGCCGGCGCTGCAGACCCGGGCGCCGCGGCGGGAGCGCTCCGATGAGCTGGGTCGATGCAGTGGCGCGGCCGGACATCCTGGCGCTGCGGGCCTACGAGCATGCCGCGTGGCGGCCGGCACTGGAGCGGCTGCATGCCAACGAGTTGCCGTGGGATCCACCCGGCGACGCCAGCGCCGAGGACC
>JAJXWE010000258.1 GCA_021781775.1 Pseudomonadota bacterium
CGATTCACGCGCCAGCCGTTTCCGGGCGTGGAGCTCGACACCCTCAAATACCTGCATTTGGAGCGGCGCATCCTCATGCACGGCCACGAGCCGCTCGACACCGACAACACCGCGCCGCGCTTCGTCGGGGAGAAATGGCTCCTCGAGCACAACTTTGCCCAGGCCGAGGGGGTCGCGCACCTCGATCAGGTGCCCGAGAGCGGCGCGCTGATCACCATCGGCTTTGCGAAGTTTGCCGGCGGCACGGGCGGATTTGCCCGCTACGTCGCGATCGCACCGCCGGAATGGCCGCATGGCGTCTCACTCGCCGAGCAGTCCGGCGCCCCGCTGCCGACCCACGCGCACCGGCTGCGCCGGGGGCCCGACGGCGTCCTGAGCTGACGGGGCAGGCATCGTCCCGCCTCAACCGGCGGTCAGCCGCTCGAGAACGGCATCGAGTCGGTCGATTTCCTCGAGCGTATTGTAATGCGAGAGGGAAACGCGCACCGCGCCGGTCTCGAGCGCCAGGCCGAGCCGCTGCATGAGCCGCGGAGCGTACATGTGGCCATCGCGGATACCGATGCCCGCATCGGCTGCCGCCGTCACCACCTCGGCGGGCGATCGGCCCGGGAGGTTGAAGCAAACCGTGGGCACACGCTCGTTCACTCGCGAGGCATCGGCGCTGCCGTAGATCACCGCTCCGCGTGCATGCAGCATGTCGAGCAACGCGCTCGATAACGTCCGCTCGTACGCCTGAATGCCCTGCATGGCGATGTGGCAATCCTTCTGCAAACCGTCCGGCTCCGGATCGCACGACCGTCCCGCGAGCCGCCGACCGAGCGCCCCCAGGTAGTCCACCGCGGCAGTCATGCCCGCCACATTCTCGTAAATGAAGGTTCCTGCCTCGATTTTCCCGGGCGGCTCATCGGGTATGAAATCCTCGCGGAAAGTCGGCAATGCCGCGAGCGCGGCGTAGCGGCCCCACAGGAAGCCCATGTGGGGTGCAAAGATCTTGTACCCGGAACAGACCAGATAATCGCAGCCGAGGGCCTGCACGTCGATCGGACCGTGCGGTCCATAATGCACCGCGTCAACGAACAGCTCTGCGCCGGCGGCGTGGGCCAATTCAGCGACGGTGCGCACCTCGACGACGCTGCCCAATGCATTCGACGCCAATGTGCAGGCCACGAGGCGCGTCCTCGCACCCAGCAGTGGACGCAGATCATCGGGATGCAGCCGTCCGTCCTCGCGCATGCGCCACCAGCGGATCCGCGCGCCCATGCCCTGCAGCGCCAGCCAAGTCGCCACGTTCGCTTCGTGATCCAGATCCGTCACTATGATCTCGTCGCGCTTGCCGAGCATCTGTCCGATCGCCAGGCTCACGGTGCGGATGAACGAAGTGGCGTTCATACCGAACGCGACCTCCTCGGGCCGCCGAGCGTTGAGGAATGCCGCGACGTGCGCACGTGCGCGAGTGATCGTCGCATCCACTGCGAGACTTTGGGGATATCGGCCACCACGCTGCACGTTGTGCTCGAGCAGGTGGCGATTGACCGCATCCAGGACCCGCCCCGGCACCTGTGCACCGGCGGCGTTGTCGAAAAACACCGTTGACTGCGCGTTCTGCAGAGCCGGAAATTCCGCGCGCAGCGCCTCCACCGGAAACGTCTCGTGCCGAATCGGATCGATGGCCATGGGTCGCAATCTCTGCTATCGGTCGCCGCGCGCTGGTGGTGAATCATCTTAGGCGCAAGCCACTCGCGCCAGGGACGAACTTTAGGCCAGCTGCCCTAATACGGATTGACGCCGGTCACGCTGTCGGTGCGAAGCGCGCGCGCTGGCCGGCGAGCACCGCGACGAAGCGGTCGACGTCCTCGTCTGTATTGTAGAAATGACAGGTAGCGCGGATGTTGTTGTCGCGGAATGAGGTCACGATCCCCTCCTCCATCAACTGCGCAAACAGTCCGGCGGGATCGCGCGTCGGTATGGCCACCATCGGACCTCGCCGGGCATCGTCGGCGGGCGTCACCGCCGGCCAGCCGATCTCGTCCAACCGCAGCAGACAGCGCGCGGTAAGCGCCCGCACCCGCGTCTCGATCTGCGACGGATCCGCTTCTAGAAGGATCTTCAGACCCGCCTCCGCTGCGTAGCAGTTCACCACGGCGGGCGTTCCAGCCTCGAAGCGGCGTGCGGTCGGCGAAGGCCGGTTGGCGGTGATGTCCATGGCCGCGATGTCTTGCTGGGCGAACCAGCCGGAGTTGGTCGGAGTCAGGGACTCGACCAGTTCCTTGCGCACGTACAGGAAGCCGATGCCCGCGGTGCCGAGCAGGTACTTGAGCATGCCCCCGACGATGAAGTCGACGCCGAGGCTTCTGGCATCGACCTGTAGGGCACCGATCGCCTGGTAGGTGTCGAGCAGCACACGCGCGCCGCGGGCATGCGCGAGTTTTACGATGCCCGGAATATCGAGGCGCGCTCCGTTGCGGAAGCAAACATGCGTCACCGCGACGAGCTGTGTGCGCTCGTCGATCACGCGCTCGAAATGCTCTAGGGGAATGTAGCCGTCGGCCGCACGCGGGACATGCACCACCTGCGCCCCTTTGCGCTCCTGAGCATGCCAGATCTGGGCGTTGGTCGGAAACTCGAAATCGCTGATGATGACCTTGCGTCGTGGTCCGTTGAATTCGAAGGCGCTGGCGAGCGCGTTGATGCCCGCCGAGGCGGAGGCAGTCACGGCGATCTCATCCGGGGTGACACCGAGCAGCTGCGCCATCAGCGATCGGACGGACTCGTTCTTGGTGATCCAGACGTCCCAGTTGGCTCCGACGGCAAGGCGATCGTCCATGTAAGCATCGATCGCTTCGCGCACGGTATCGGCGAGTGCGCAATACGACCCGCTGTTGAGGTAGGTCTTGTGCGCCAGGACCGGAAACCGGCGGCGCAGGGCTGCGAAGTTGGTCTTCATCATCTTCGGTCTCGTCTCGACATTCAATCCTAGCGCAATCGTCACTCAGGCCCGCGCCTCAGCCGCACGCGCCGCGCGCGCGCGACTGCGGGCGCGCCATACGAAATAGGCGATGGAAATCATCAGCATCCAGGGGACGCCGTAGACCCACGAGAGGTTGAGTGCGGGAGTGAAGCCCATGGTGACGAGGATCGCCGCGAGCATCGCAAGACCGGCGTACTGCATCCACGGGAAGAACGGCATACGCACCGGCAGGTCGGTCGTGCTATTGCGGCGACGGAAGCTCAGATGGCACACGAGAATAAACATCCACACCAGGATGGCCGCGAAGAGTGCAACGCCGAACAGATCCGCGTACGCGTTCGGCGTGAACATTGAGACTGCCGCGGAGATCAGCACGCCGGCTCCCGACACGAGGATGGCGGCGACCGGGCTGCCGTGCCCGGACAGCTCGCCCAGACGGCGCGGTGCATAACCGCCGCGGGACAGCGAGAAGAGCATGCGCGCGCACAGATAGACGTTGGTGTTCATGCTGGAGAGCGCGGCGCTAATGACCACAAAATTCATTATGCCGGCGGCGTCGCGAATGCCGGAATACTGGAACACCGTGACGAACGGACTCTGCGAGACGACCGCGACGCCGGTATCGGTCCACGGGATGGTGGTCACAATGACCAGGATAGCCAGGACGTAGAACAGAAACAGGCGCAGCACCATACTGCGCAGCGCCGCTGGAATGGCGACCCGGGGGTTCTTCGTCTCCCCGGAGGTCACGGCGATGACCTCGATACCGTTGAAGGAGAATATGCCCACCGTGACCGCCATCCACAATCCCATCAGACCCTTCGGCAGGAAGCCGCCGGGCAGCCCCGTGAGGTTATGCAAGCCGACGGCCGGCCGGCCGATCCCTAGGATGCTGACGATCCCCAGGACGATGAACAGCACGATCGCGACGACCTTGATCAGGGCGAACCAGGACTCCACCGTTCCGAAGTTCCCGACCGAGCGGGAATTGAAGTACAGCATGACC
>JAJXWE010000259.1 GCA_021781775.1 Pseudomonadota bacterium
GAGTCTCAGCCGACTGCCACAGATGCTGCTCGGCATCGTGCTGCTCGTGCTCATCGAGGGAGGACTCGGTGGCGTCATCGGGTTCTCCAGCCTGATCCTGATACCGCTGTATCGCTCACCCGCAGTCGCGGCGGGAATCGGTCTGCTCATCCTCGCGCTGGTGGTGGCGATCCTCTACGTCTCCGTACGCGTGCAGTTCTGGCTAGTCGCACTGTTCGATGCCGACTGCGGCGGTGCGTCCGCGATTGGCCGCAGTTGGCGCTTGGTGAAGGATCACTGGTGGCATACCACCGGCATCATGTTCGTCGCCGGCATCGTCATCTGGATACTCGGACTGGCGGTCGGCGTGATCGCCGGCGTGCTCGCCAGCTGGTTCACGGTCACTGGCGGGGCGCTCGGCGCGGTGTCGCATCTGCGCGTGATCGCCGCAGTGGCCGCCCTCGCCCGCGTCCTCAGCATGCCGTTGTTGACTGCAGCGTGGCTTGCGATCTATCACGATCTGAAGCTGCGACGGGAAGGCGCCGACCTCGCCGCTCGCACGGAGGCGTTGGGCAGCAGCTGAATCATGCGGGTGCGGCGAACCGCGACTCTGGCGCTCGTTGCGCTCGCATCGAGCGCGCGCGCTCAAAATGCGCCGCCGGCCCCGACCATACTGACGCGGTGCGCGGTGCAGTCCGCGCACCGGGTCGGACTGGCGGCATTGAGCGCCGCCTGTCCGGACCTCCAGCAGGCGCTGCAGCAACTGCATCTGACGGCGCAGCTGCCCCCGGGTTGGCGCAAGACGCTGACGGCGACCGACCTGGACGCACTGGCTCGACTGACGCAGCGCTACGGCGGTTCGCCGCCGCGCTCGCTCGCCCAGGCCCCGCTGCGCGACATTGCCCGTGCGCTGCAGCCCGAGAAGCCGGGACCGAGCGGCTGGAGCCGCTGGATGAAGTGGCTGCGCGATCGCGGCAGATTGCTGCTGCACCGGGCGCGAAGTTGGTTCGGCTCCCTGTCACTCAAGCACAGCCAGCCGGCTCTCACGCGCGATCTGACCTACACACTCGCCGCCCTCGTGCTCATGGCGCTCGTGGCACTGGCGCTGCGTTTCGCGCGCAAGCTGCTGCCCTTGGGCGCCAGGCCGAAGTCCGGTAGCCGCGGGCAAGCCGTCACATCCGCCGCGGACCCGGGTCCGGAGTGGTCGACGCTCGCGCACCACCCGGCCGCCTGGCTGCGTGCGCTGATTGATGCCCTGACCCGCAGCCACCGGCTGGACGCGCAGGCGGGGCTCACGTACCGGGAGCTGGCGCGTAGCGCACGCTTCGACTGCGAGGCGCAGCGCGCAGACTTCCAGCGCATCGCGATACTGGCGGAGCGGCAGACCTACGGCCCGAGCGGGACGGAGGAGATCCCCAAGGACGCCTGGAGCCGGGCCCAGACGCTGCATGGCGAGCTGCGCGCTCCGCCGCGCGCCGCCGAGACCGAAGGCCCATGAGAGAGCGGCTGCCGACGCTGCTGCTGGCGCTCGGGGCGCTGCTGCTGTTCTACCTGCTGTTCGTGCCGAAACCGCAACGGGCCGGATCGCCCGAAGGTCTGCCGCTGTCGATCGACGGCCGCGCGGACGGGTACCTGGCCACCTGGCGCTGGCTCGGCGCACAGCACATACGCCGCCTCAGCCTGCGTTACCGCTACGGTCGTCTGCCCACACTGCTGCACCGCCCGACGGGAAACCTGCTGCTGCTCACGCTGCCGCAGCGCGTGCCAATGCAGGCCGACGAGCTCGATGCGCTCCGGCGTTGGATCGACCAGGGCAACACGGTACTGGTCGTCGCCGCGCTCGACGACACGCCACTCTGGAGTTTCGGAGCCGACGGTACGCTTGCGCTGACGGACTTGCGGCGGCTGACCGGACTAAAGTTCACATCCACGTCCACCTCGCTGCTGCACGGGCGACAGCTCGAGTTCGTCGGCGTCGATGCTCAACCGCTGCTCGCCGGCGTCTCCCGTCTACAATCCGTTGCGGCATTGCCGGCAGGCAACTGGTCGGAACGGCCGTTACCCGGCGCGTCCGTGCCGCTGACGCTCGCCACGCGCCGGAACCTGGGCACCCCGGCACTCTGGCTGCAGTCCCGCGGGGCCGGCCAAATCATCCTCTGTGCGGCCGCCAGCCCGGTCTCGAACGCCGGCCTGCTGCTCGCCGACAATGCCCGCTTCCTCGCCAACGTCGTGAGCTGGTCGGTAGGCCCCGGGGGCACGGTCGTATTCGACGACGCGCATGAAGGACTCGCGGCTTTCTACGACGCGGCCGCATTCTTCGCCGATCCGCGACTACACCGCTCACTCGGCTGGCTGGTGGTGCTGTGGCTGGCGTTCGTGCTCGGGATGCAGCGCATGCGCGCGGTGCGTGCACCGTGGCAAGCGGTGGACGAAGGCGCCTACATCGACGCCAGCGCACGCTACCTCGCCGCGGTGGTGCGGTCCGAGGACATCGGGCGGAGGCTGATCGAGGAGTTCATTGCCGAGATACGCCGCCGTGCGCCGCGCACCGACCCCTGGGACTGGTTGCGCTCGGCGAGCGGCGCTCCCGAGCGCGACTACCGCGCGCTCGAACGGTTTCACGCCCGCACCCGATCCGGCGCGCGCATCGACCTGATAACGCTTCAGACTCTCCTGGCTCGATTACGAAGGAACCACCTGACATGAATGCGCTCGAGGAACTCGGCGACCGGATTCAACAGCGAATCGGCGGCACCGTCATCGGCCTGAGTGAGCTGATCGGCGCAATCGTGATTGCCGTGGTCGCCCACGGGCACGTGCTGGTCGAAGGCCCCCCTGGTCTCGGCAAGACGCTGCTCGGCAAGAGTCTCGCGCGCGCGCTGGCCGGACGCTTCAGCCGCATCCAGGGCACGGCGGACCTCATGCCCGCAGACATCACGGGCGTACACGTGTTCGACGAGTCGACGCGGAAATTCACCCTGCATCCTGGGCCGATCTTCACCGAGGTGCTGCTGATCGACGAGATCAATCGCGCCGGCCCGAAAACCCAGTCAGCATTGCTGCAAGCGATGGAAGAACGCCAGGTCAGCATCGACCGCCAGACCTACCGCCTACCGGCGGAGTTCCTGGTCATCGCCACCCAGAACCCGCACGATTTCGAAGGCACGTTTCCATTGCCGGAGTCGCAGCTCGACCGGTTCATGATGCGCATCGATGTCGGTTACCCGTCGGCGTCCGACGAGCGCATCGTGTTGCAGCGCTACGGCACCGTCCGGGCGGCGAACGCTGCTCCGGCAAGCGAGGACGGTCCGGCGGCGAGCGCGGAGTCGCTCGCCGCGGCCCGCGCATGCGCCGATGCGATCCACGTCGCCGCGGAGCTGCATGATTACGTACTCGCGATCGCGCAGGCCTCACGCGAGCACGCGCAGATCGCGCTCGGCTTGTCGACGCGCGGGACACTGGCGTTGCTGCGCGCCGCGCGCGTCGCCGCCGGAATGCGCGGCGCCGAGTTCGCCACGCCGGATGACGTCAAGCGGGTGGCGCCCTGGGTGATGGCGCACCGGCTGACGCTGACGCCCGAAGCGCTGCTCGAAGGCCTGGACAGCCGCAAACTCGTCAGTGCCCTGCTCGAGCGGGTACCGGTGCCCCGCTGAGACGCCGGACTCGCCGATGAGCCTGCAGCGTAACGCCCTGCTGATCATCCTGCTCACCGGGCTGCTCGGCATTCTCGGACAGTGGGATGCCTCGATCGGGCGCCTGTGGTGCCTGCCTGCGGCGCTGCTGCTCGCCGGCCTCGCGTACGAGCGGGCCAGCGTGCGGCATTGGCGCGTCCAGGCGCGCCTGTCCGGCCCAGTGCGCTGGCCGCTCGGCCGCGAGCGCAGCCTGCAGCTCGTATTCCGCCAGGATCATCGGGCCAGCATCCGCGTCGAAGCGGCTCCCGCGGCACCGGAGCCGTTTTCCGCCGAGACCCCGCCCCCTCC
>JAJXWE010000260.1 GCA_021781775.1 Pseudomonadota bacterium
GCGTGCCATGGGGGCGACGCTCGCGTTCTTTTCGCCTCTGCACGACGAAGCAGTGCCGCCGGCCGATGCGCTGTATCTGCCGGGCGGCTATCCGGAGCTGCATGCGGCGCGTCTCGCCGCCAATCGTGCGCTGCTCGATAGTGTGCGCAGGCACGTGCAGCGTGGCGCGCCGCTCGTGGCGGAGTGCGGTGGCATGATGCTGCTGTTCGAGCAACTGACCGACCTCGAGGGCCGCTCGCACCCGATGGCGGGCGTGTTGACGGGGCAGACCGACATGCAGCCGCGGCTGCAGGCACTGGCGCTGCAGAGCGTCGTGTTCCCCGAGGGGGAGCTGCGCGGACACAGCTTCCACCATTCGCGCCTGCGTACCGCGCTCACTCCGGCGTGGCTCGCGCGCACACAGCGCGGCGGCCCGGGCGAGGCGGTGTTTCGCCAGGGCTCGGTGACGGCCAGCTACATCCATTTCTACTGGCCGTCGAACCCCAGGGCGGCTGCGGCGCTGTTCCGCTCATGAGCACGCGCACGATCGGCCCGCGGCGCATCGTGTGCCTGACGGAGGAGACCACCGAGTGGCTCTACCTGCTCGGGGAGCAGGATCGCATTGTCGGTATTTCCGGATTCACGGTGCGCCCGCCGCAGGCGCGCCGCGAGAAACCCCGGGTCTCGGCCTTCACGAGTGCCAAGATCGAGCGCATCGTGGCGCTTCGGCCCGACTTGGTGCTCGGCTTCTCCGACCTGCAGGCGGGCATCGCCGCGGATCTGGTCCGCGCCGGACTCGCGGTGCACATCTTCAACCAGCGTAGCGTCGCGGAGATTTTCGAGTTCATGGGCGTGCTCGGTCGAATGGTCGGCGCGCAGCGGCGGGCACAGGCGCTGATCGGGCGGATGCACCGTTCAGTCGAAGGCGTCCGGCGCAAGGCGGCGCGGCTGCCGTGCCGGCCGCGCGTGTATTTCGAGGAGTGGGACGCGCCGCTGATCTCGGGTATTCGCTGGGTCGGGGAACTCGTCACGATCGCCGGTGGCGAGGAGTGCTTTGCGGAGCTGTCCATCCAGCCCCATGCCAAGGCGCGCATCATCGCCGATCCGCTCGAGGTGGTGCGGCGCGCCCCCGACGTACTCATCGCCTCGTGGTGCGGCAAGAAATTCAACCCGCAGAGCGTGCGCGAGCGGCCCGGTTGGGACTCGGTCCCAGCGGTGCGCCACGGACGGCTGTTCTCGGTTCCATCGAGCGATATCCTCCAGCCTGGGCCTGCGGCGCTTACGGATGGGCTCGCGCACCTGCATCGGATCATTGCGCAGTGCGCGCGCCAGATGGGTGGAGCCGACGCGCGGACGGAGCGATGAGCGCGCGCGTGCTCATGATCCAGGGTACCGGATCAGATGCCGGCAAGAGCACGCTGGTCGCCGGTCTGTGCCGCGTGCTCAAGCGCCGCGGCGTGCGGGTCGCGCCGTTCAAGCCGCAGAACATGTCGCTCAACAGCGCGGTCGGAATCGACGGCGGTGAGCTCGGCCGCGCGCAGGCGCTGCAGGCGCAGGCCGCCGGCATCGAGCCGACCAGCGACATGAACCCGGTCCTGCTGAAGCCGCAGAGCGACCGCGACGCCCAGGTGATCATCCAGGGGCGCGCTGTCGGTACGCTCTCGGCGAGCGGCTATCAGGACTACAAGCGGATCGCGCGCGAGGCCGCGCTCGAGTCGTTTCAACGTCTGGCCGCGGCCTACGAGTTCGTCCTGGTCGAGGGGGCAGGCTCGCCCGCCGAAATCAACCTGCGCGCCAACGACATTGCCAACATGGGATTCGCCGAGGCGGTCGATTGTCCCGTGGCGCTGATCGCGGACATCGAGCGCGGCGGGGTGTTCGCACAGCTGGTCGGGACCCTCGAGCTGCTCGGCGATTCCGAGCGCGCGCGGGTCACCGGCTTCGTGATCAACCGCTTCCGTGGCGATCTGGCGTTGCTCGACTCGGGGCTGCGCTGGCTCGAGGGGCGCACCGGCAAGTCGGTGTTCGGAGTGCTGCCGTACCTGAAGGAGTTGCATCTTGACGCCGAGGACGGCATCAGCCGCGAGCCGATCGAGCGGGCGGGCACGGCCGAGCTGCTGCGCGTCGTCGTTCCGGTGCCGCCAAGAATCTCCAACCACACGGATTTCGATCCGCTGCGCCATCATCCGCAGATCGATTTCCGTTATGCGGCGGATGCGCAGGACGTTGGTGGCGCCGATCTGCTCATCCTACCCGGCTCCAAGGCCGTGCGCGCGGATCTCGCCGCGCTGCGCGAGCATGGCTGGGGTGCTTACCTTGAGCGGCACTTGCGCTACGGCGGCAGGGTGATCGGTATCTGCGGGGGATTGCAGATGCTCGGGGAGGCGATTGACGATCCGCTCGGCCTCGAAGGGCCGGCTGGCAGCAGCGCCGGACTCGGCTGGCTCAGGCTGCGCACGGAGCTGGCGCCGCAGAAGCAGCTGCGCAACGTTCGGGGGCGGCTCGCGTTCGGCGGGGAGCCGGTGCGCGGCTACGAGATTCACATGGGCTGCAGCGCCGGGACGGCCCTGGAGCGCCCACTCCTCGTGCTCGAGGAGGGGCGCCGCGACGGGGCGATATCGGACGACGGGCAGGTGCTCGGAACCTACGTCCACGGCCTGTTCGAGGAGCCGGCTGCCTGCGCCGCGCTGCTGCGCTGGGCGGGCCTCGCCACGCCGGCGGCATTTGATCCCGGGCAGCGGCGCGAGCAGTCGCTCGAGCGGCTCGCGGACGAGTGCGAGCGGTCCCTCGCGCTGGAGCAGCTGCTCGCGCCGGGCTGAGTCCTCGGTCGGACGCTTCTTGGCCTACAATGCGTCCATGGCGGCGCACAGCGATCAGCAGCCGGAGTTCGTCCCCTTCACCATCGCCGGGATCGATCACGTGGTGCTGCGGGCGCATGACCCCCGCCGGCTGATCGCCTTCTATCGCGATGTGCTCGGCTGCCCCGTCGAGCGTGAGCAGCCCGACATCGACCTCGTCCAGCTGCGCGCGGGCCGCTGCCTGATCGACGTGGTGCCGCGCCGTGCGCGGCCGGGTGAGCCGGCGCCGGGCGGTGCCGGCGACCCTAATCTGGATCACCTGTGCCTGCTCATCTGGCCGTTCGACGGGGCGAGGATCCGGGCGCACCTGCGCGCGTGCGGCGTGGCGCCGGGGGAGCTGGCCCTGCGCTACGGCGCGGAAGGAGAAGGGCCGTCGCTGTACTTGAATGATCCGGAGGGCAACGGCATCGAGCTGAAGGCCGCTGCGGCGCCGGGGCACGTGGCATGAGCGCCGCGAGCATCCCGCCGGTCCACGGACTGCTCCCGCTCGAGTGGGCGCTCCACCTCGGGCTCGCACTGGCGATGGCGGTGTTCGTTGGCCTGGCGTTCGAGGGAGTTTATAAGCGCGACCGCAGCGCACCGCCGGGCGGTATTCGCACGTTCCCGCTGCTGACGCTGCTCGGGGAACTGCTCTACCTGATCGGTGCTCCGTCGCTGGTGCCCTTCCTGGCCGGCCTCGGGGCCGTGGCGATCTGGCTCTACGCGCATGCGCGCGGGTACTACGAGCGTGAGGGCACGCCGCCGACCCTGATCATTCCGGCCGTCAGCCTGCTCACCTATGCGTTCGGTCCGGTCGCGATCACGCAGCCCTCGTGGGTGCTGGTGGCTGCCGCGGTGGCCATAGTCCTGCTGGTCGAGAGTCGCGCCGCGCTGCACGAGCTGGCGCAGCGCGTCTCCGGGGACGAGGTGTACACGCTCGGCAAGTTCCTGATTCTGGTTGGGATCGTTCTGCCGCTGGTGCCCGACCACCCCGTCGTCTCCTGGACACCGATCACGCCCCTGCAGGTGTGGCTGGCTCTGGTGGCCGTGTCGAGTCTTTCCTACCTGAGCTACCTGCTGCAGCGCTACGTTCCGGCGAGCGGCGCGCTGACGCCGTCGATCCTCGGGGGAGCC
>JAJXWE010000261.1 GCA_021781775.1 Pseudomonadota bacterium
CAGCAGCGCAATGCCAAGGCCACCGACCACGGCTTCACGCAGTACCTCGCTGTTGTTCGCTCGCAGTGGCCCGCGCACCGGTACGCTCACCCGCTGCGGTGGCCGGCGTCCCTGTGTTCGCTCGAACGACCAGCTGGTCGCGCCTCCATCGCGCAGATAGAGGAGACAATCGTGCCGCGCCAGCTCGGAGGGATGCCCGGGGCATCCGCGCCGTGCAAGGTAGTCCGCGCTGGCCAGGAGCATTGAGCGAGACTCGCAGAGGACCACGGCGATATGCGATTCTGGCACGCGACTCGCGTGACGAATCGCCAGATCGAAGCCTTCCTGCACCAGGTTGACGAAGCGGTCGCTCAGATCGAGCTCGAGCCGTATGTCGGGATAACGGGTGAGTAGGCTGGGAATGCTCGGGGCTATATGCTGGCGTCCGAGTGCCACTGGTGCGGTCATGCGAACGAGGCCGCGAGCCGTACCGGCGAGGTCTTTGGCGCTGGCAACCCCCTGCTCGATGTGGGCGAATGAGGCGCGTGTCTCATCGACCAGCTGTAGGCCCGCTGCCGTGAGGGTTATCGAACGGGTGGTGCGCCGCACTAGCGGTAGGTCGAGCGCCCGTTCGAGATCTTTCAGACGCATGCTGACCGAGGACTTGGCGATACCGAGCCGGCGCGCGGTCTGCGTCAGACTTCGCGTCTCGGAAATTACCGTCAACATGTGCAGATCCGGCAGCAGTCCTGCGATGTCTCGGGCGCTCATGCTGATACACTCGCTTGTTCAATTAAATGAACAGTCTAGCCAGTACCACGCAATTTTCAACGTGCGTCACTGGGCCTAGACTGACCGTCCACCGACCCATGTCCATCAGGAGGTGCATCGTGACCACCCGCCAGAGTTCCCCGGGATCGCAGTCGAAGGCCGTCGCCGATGTGACTCATCGGATCGGCGGTCAAGGCGTCGCCGGCTCGAGCCGCAAGCAACCGGTATTCAATCCGGCGACCGGGGAGGTGACGCGCCAAGTGATCATGGCGGATGCGTCCATTGTGGATCAGGCCGTGGCGGCTGCCACGGCAGCGTTCCCTGCCTGGTCGGACACGCCCCCGGTGCGGCGGGCAAGGGTCTTGAACCGCTTTCTGGCGCTGCTGAACGAGCATCGGGATGCGCTCGCGCGCTGCATCACGGAGGAACACGGCAAGGTGTTCTCAGATGCGCAGGGCGAGGTGATGCGAGCCATCGAGGTCGTGGAATTCGCCTGCGGCATCCCCCAGCTTCTCAAGGGGGACTATACGGAGCAGGTTTCGACCGGAATCGACAATTGGACGGTGCGTCAGCCGCTAGGAGTGGTTGCCGGCGTCACGCCATTTAATTTTCCGTGCATGGTCCCATGCTGGATGTTTCCCGTGGCCATTGCAGCAGGCAATACCTTTGTGCTGAAGCCGAGCGAACGCGATCCGTCGCCGTCCATCATGATGGCCGAACTGTTCAAGCAGGCGGGGTTGCCGGCAGGGGTTTTCAATGTTGTGCAGGGCGACAAGGAGGCTGTCGACGCGCTCCTCGAGCATCCAGAAATTCGCGCGCTAAGTTTCGTCGGATCGACGCCAATAGCTCGGCGCCTCTATCAGCGTGGCGCCGAGCTCGGCAAGCGTGTGCAGGCGCTCGGTGGGGCAAAGAACCATCTGGTCGTGATGCCCGATGCCGATCTTGAGCAGGCGGTCGACGGCCTGATCGGTGCAGCGTTCGGTTCTGCCGGCGAGCGGTGCATGGCGATCAGTGTGGCGGTCATGGTGGGCGACTCGGCAGAGCGACTTATGCCCCGACTCATCGAGCAGACACGGAACTTGAGAGTCGGGCCGGGCATGGACCCCGAGGTCCAGATGGGACCAGTGGTCACGATGGCGGCGCTGGAGCGGATCAGCGGCTACATCGAGACTGGCGTGCGCGAAGGGGCGCGTCTGGTGGTCGATGGCCGCGGCGTTAAGGTGCCGGGTCATCAGAGCGGCTTCTTCCTCGGCGGTACCCTTTTCGATGGGGTTCGCCCGGAAATGACGATCTACAAGGAAGAGATCTTCGGTCCCGTACTGTGCTGCGTGCGAGTCGCTGATCTGCACGAAGCGGTCGCCTTGGTGAATGCTCACCCGTTTGCAAACGGTGTGGCCTGCTATACCCGTGACGGGCGTGTGGCACGCGAGTTTGCGCGGAAAATCGAGGTCGGCATGGTGGGCGTCAATGTCCCCATACCCGTGCCGATGGCCTGGCATGGCTTCGGCGGATGGCGCAGCAGCCTGTTCGGCGACATGCATGCGTACGGCGAGGAGGGCGTGCGCTTCTATACTCGACAGAAATCGGTCATGCAACGCTGGCCGCAGGCCGCCGGTGGTGCAGAGTTCGCCATGCCTACAACCAAGTAGTTCGGCGGGACATTTCTGGCCGGACCGCGCATCTGCACGCGCGCAGCCCGCTCGAGTACTCGCCAGGTTCGGGGACACCGGGCGCAATCTCAGCGGGGTGACTGATCCATCCCAGCTGCTCTTGGGGATTGACGCGGGCCGATCAAGGCCCGTTCGGCGTCACGCGGCAGGTACCCGGTCGAGTGTCGTCGGTCGGCTCATGTCCGCAGCCGCATCTGCGCTAAAATGGCGTTTCACGTCCAAGCGGGAACGTTCCCGGGGGTCCGATGCAAGCCGAAAGCGCGGTGACGCAGTCCGCAACAGCTCGAGTGCGCCAGTCGCTCGAGCAGGGCCAGTTCGCACAGGCAGAGCGTGAGGCTTCAGCGCTCCTGTCTGAGCAGCCCGAGAGCCGCGATGGGCTATACATGCTTGCCGTCGCGCAGCGGCTCCAGGGACGCATCGATGCGGCGCTCGCTACGCTGGAGCGACTGCAGGAGCTGTACCCGGAGTATCCTCGAACCTACCAGGAGCGTGGTCACTGCCGGGTCATGCAGCGGCGGGCGCCGGAGGCCATGGTGGCCTTCGAGAACGCGATTCGACTTAACCCGGCGCTGCCGGCGAGCTGGCGTGCCCTGGAGTCGCTGTATCGCATGAACGGACGCGGTACCGACGCCGCCACGGCCGCGGCGCACGTTGCCAAGCTCGCGTCGCTTCCGACGGAGATCGTTACCGCCCGCAGCATGTTCGCCGACGGAGAGACCGAAAGCGCCGAAAACCTCGTGCGCCGGTATCTGCTGACGCACGGTGACCATATTGAGGGCATGCGGCTGCTGGCGCAGATCGGAATGAAGCTGGACGTCCTGGACGATGCCGAGCTTCTTCTTGAGAACGTGTTGCGCATGGAGCCGGACTACCGCGCGGCGCGCTTTGACTACGTGCAAGTCTTGCTGCAGCGGCACAAGCACCGGCAAGCGCGTGAGCAAGTCCAGATGCTGCAGCAGATCGAGCCGGAAAATCGCGCTTATCTGACTTCCCAGGCGACCATCTGCACCGAACTGGGCGAGTGCGAGACGGCACTTCGATTGTACGGTCAGCTGCTGAAGGAGACTCCGGATCATCCGGAGCTGCATCTTTCGATGGGACACACCCTGAAGACGCTCGGACGGCAAACGGAGGCAATTCAGGCTTACCACCGGGCGGCGCAATGCCGCAGCGGCTACGGCGATGCGTACTGGAGCCTGGCCAACCTCAAGACCTATCGCTTCACGGATGAGGAGATCGAGGAAATGCGGCGCGCCGAAGCCGCACCGCGCCTGGCCGTGGTCGACAGATTTCATCTGTGCTTTGCACTCGGCAAGGCGCTCGAGGATCGGGGCCAGTACGCCGATGCATTTGTCTACTACGAGCGCGGCAATGCGCTGAAGCGGAACGAGTCCAGATATCGCCCCGAGTTCATGGAAGGCAATACGCGCCGCCAGATCGAAGTCTGCACGCGGGAGTTCTTCGCTGAACGCCAGGGATGGGGCTGCTCAAGCGACGCGCCGATTTTCATCGTGGGGCTGCCGCGG
>JAJXWE010000262.1 GCA_021781775.1 Pseudomonadota bacterium
CAGCAGCGACAGCGCCTCCAGGGCCCGCTGCTTGACGTACTCCAGGCGCGCCTCGATCTGCGGCCCGCCGTCGGTCGGCTCGGGGATTTCCTCGACGCGTGCAGCGAGAAACGGCGAGTCGCGCACAACTTCACCGAGCCGGAAGCGGCTCTCGCCCTGGCACACGAGGTGATGCGCGCCATCGGAAGCCGTGACGTAGCGCAGCACCGTCGCGAGGACGCCCACGTCGTGCAGATCGGCGCGCGCGGGCTTCTCGACCGCAGCATCGCGCTGCAGCACCAGACCGACCTTGCGGCCGGCACGCACGGCCTCCTGCGCGGCGGCAATGCTTTCCTCGCGTCCCAGGGTGACGGGCAGCACGACACCGGGGAACAGCACCATGTTGCGCGTGGCGACGATGGGGACCACATCCGGCGGCAGCGGTTCGTTGCGCGGTGCGGCAGGGGGCATGTGCGGGGAATCCGTCATATATCAATTCTCCCTCGCCGAGTGAGGCGCACCTCCAGACAACCGTCCTCGTAGCGCGTCGCCACCACGGCGAGCGCCACACCCGACAGCGGAACCCGTCGGAAGAATCGTCCCTGCGGAATCTCGAGCCGGCGGATCACCGCGTTCGGATAGCCGAGCTTCAATCGGCGCGTGGCGCTCACGGCGAGGGCCGCGGATTCGAGTCGCACGTCGATCTGCTCCGGCACGACTCCGGGCAACGCGAAGAACAGGATCAAGCCATCGGGGGTTTCCTGGATGTCCACGGGCGGCTCCCAGACCGCGGCGTCGGTGCCCGGCCCGAGGTAGCGCAACAGCTGCCGCTGCAGCCGCTCCGCCTGCTCGAGCGCCTCACGTGCCTCGACCCACATCCAGCCGTACTGTCGCTCACTACCCATGCGTGCTCAGACCCCGTCCCGGTTTACCGAAATCCACGCTCCAGGTACGGTCCTTCGAGCACCGGCACGTGCGCCTGCGGTCCGCCGTGCTCGTCCAGCTTGCGCCGGGGTCGTGCAAGGCACCGTTCTCGGGACATGTGGTCGGCGCAACGCAAATCAAGGCGCTGCACTCATGCGCTCGTTCAGGTCCGTTGGGGTGATGCCAAACCGCAGTAATGCGCATTTCGGTGGCCGGTGAGGTGGCAGCGCGGCGCGAGGCTCGACAGTCTAGAGCTTGACTTGGGCCGTGGCCGCGGACGGTCACCGATCGCAACCATCGAAGAATGTTCTCCACGCCGCGCCGCCGGCGGCAGGACGATCGATCTTGCGCGGTCGCGCGGCTGAGCTCGATCCGGCGCTCGCCGAGGCGCGTGCCGGTCGACGCGACGTCGCGCTCGCTGACGTTCGAGAATGGCTGGGCCGCACGGTGCGGTCGATGAACGGGCGGACCACGTCGGAATGGCCGATGCCAAGCGCTTGACAGCGTTGCGCTGCGCGTGATGGGGTCCGACTTTCGCTCGGAGGATCCGCACGATGCGCGCGGCGTTCTGTAGTTGGCTCAGTGGCCTGCGAAGCGCACGATCGGCACGGTATGAGCTGGGTCGCTCCCGAGCCGTGAGCGCCCTCATACTGAGCATGCTCGCCGCCTCGGCAAGCAGTGCCGCTATAGCCGCCGCGGTCTTCCCGGGCGCCCTGCGCAACCGCAGCCTACCCAGGGGCCCAGACCGGGTTCGAGTGCTGCATGAGGTGATGGTCAGGATGTCGGACGGCGTTCGCCTCGCCACCGACATCTATCTTCCGAAGCGCAACGGCACTTGGCCGGCCATCCTCGTGCGCACACCGTACGGCAAAGCGTCCGAAGCCAGCCGCGGCGAGTTCTTCGCCAGTCACGGCTACGCGTACGTCGTGCAGGACGTGCGGGGACTGTTCGACTCGGAAGGCACGTTCAATCCCTACGCGAACGACCCCGAGGACGGCCGACAGACTGCGCAGTGGATCGTGCGGCAGACTTGGTTCAATGCCCGCCGGGGTCTTGCGCTCTACGGCGGATCGTATCTGGCGGCCACGGCCATCGACACCGCCCTCGAGCACCCCGCCGACCTCAAGGCAATCTATGTCTACATCGCGAGCGCCGACTATCATGAGGATGGCGCCTGGCGCGGCGGCGCCGTTCGGCTGCAGCACGACGTCGGCTACGCGAACCTGCTGTGCTCGGAGGTCATTCCCAAGGTGGTGCGGCCTGGCTCACCGCTGTTGTCGGCAAATCCCCTCGCCGCGCCGTCGCGCCAACGGATCTGGGCGGAGGACCGGGCCACGCCGCTCGCACTCCCGAGCCTCACCGGCATCTGCCCGTGGTACCGGGACTGGGTGAACAACGAGGCCCATGACTGGTTCTGGGCGCAGCGCGGATTCGATCATCGCCCGCAGCTGACGCAATGGCCGCACGTCCCGACCGAGTTTCTCGGCGGCTACTACGACCTGTTCCTCGGCGGGACGCTCGTCGATTTCACCGCCGCCGCCAGGGCTCTGCGCGGTGTGCCGCGGGCCCCCGTGGCGCTGACGCTCGGGCCCTGGACCCACGGCGCCAGCGAGTCCGACAGGGCCGGCAGCGGCTACTTCGGCAGCCGGGCGATCGTGAACCCGGATCTCCAGGCGCTCGCCTGGTTCGATCGCTATGTCAAAGGCATCGCCAACGGCGTTGGCTCGCAGCCTCCGATCCACTACTTCGTCATGGGCGGCGGCAGCGGGATCCGCACACCCTACGCGGGACCACCTAATCCCGGGGAAGGTGACGAGAGCATTGATATCCGCGGCACGTGGAAGCGCGCCGTGGCATATCCACCCCCGGGCACCCGCACCTTGCCGCTGTTTCTCGGCCCCGGACACACACTAACCGCCGCGCGGGTGCACGCTCAAGCGGCCGGCAGGACGGGCTCGGGCCGCTACGTCTTTCACTATGACCCGCTGCGCCCCGTACCGACGGTGGGCGGGAATTTCATCTTCGGCGAGGGCGTGGCGCCGAATGGCGCTCAGAACCAGAGCTGCCAGCCGATCCTGCTCGACTGCAACGGTTCAAGCGCCCCGCTCGATCGGCGCAGTGATGTCATCGCCCTACGCACGCCCGTGCTGAGCAAGCCGGTCACTATTGCGGGCCACGTCACGGTAACTCTGTATGTTTCTTCATCCGCTCCCGACACGGACTTCACGGCGAGGCTGCTCGACGATTATCCCAACGGCACGCAGATCAACGTCGCCAGCGGAATCATCGACGCGAAATACCGGCACGGCACCTCGGCAGCCTCGCGCCTCATCCCGGGCCGCGTCTACCGCCTGACGCTTGATCTGTGGGAATCGGGCCAAGTCTTTACGCCGGGACACCGCATCGAGCTCATGATCTCTAGCAGCAATTTTCCCGACTACAACCGGAACATGAACGTGTACCGAAACGAAGGCCTGCAGACGAGTCACGAAGCCGTCACGGCGCTGCAGACGGTGTTCTTCGGTGGCGATACTCCGAGCCGTGTCAATCTCCCGGTCTCGCCAGGCAGTCAGGCTGCTTTGCGGGCCGTCGACCGCTAGCCGACACCGTCGCCCGCCCCACCGCCCCGTTCCGGCTCACTTGTCGAGAGTCTTCGGCATCCCGTTGAACTCGTGCGGCGGGGTATTGCCCGCCAGGTACCTGACGAAGAAGTCCCAGCACCGGCGGGTGACGTAGGGAGTGTGTGAACCGTAATGATGCTTCTCGTTCGGCACGACCAGCATGCTGAAATTCTTGTTGGCGTTCATCAGCGCATTGACCATCAAGTACGTATTGCTGGGTGGAACATTGTTGTCGATCGATCCAGTCACCAACATCAAGCGACCCTTAAGATTCTTGGCAATCAACTCGCTGGCCTGGTTGTCATAGTTCGTGGTGCCGTTCTTGTGCTTGACCAGCAGACCCTGCCATCGCTCGCCCCAGCCGTAGTAGTAGTCGCGGTTGTCATAGTTGCCGCTTTCCGCCCACCCGACTTTGAAGAAG
>JAJXWE010000263.1 GCA_021781775.1 Pseudomonadota bacterium
ATCGAAGATCTTCTCCGGGGCCGCCACCGCCTACGGGGCCGCGCCCAACAGCCAGGCGTGCCTGGTGGACCTCGGCTACCCCGGCGTGCTGCCCGTGCTCAATGCCGAGGCGGTGCGCATGGCGGTTCGCTTCGGTCTCGCCATCGGCGCGCGCATCGCGCGCCAGTCGGTGTTCGCGCGCAAGAACTACTTCTACCCGGACCTGCCCAAGGGCTACCAGATCAGCCAGTACGAGCTGCCGATCGTGGCCCAGGGCGCGATCGACATCGTGCTCGAGGACGGGTCGGTGAAGCGCGTCGGGGTGACCCGCGCGCACCTGGAGGAGGATGCGGGCAAGTCGCTGCACGAGGGGTTGGGGGCGCTCACCGGCATCGACCTCAACCGCGCCGGCACGCCGCTCATCGAGATCGTCTCGGAGCCCGAGATGCGCTCGGCCAAGGAGGCCGTCGCCTACATGAAGAAGGTGCACACCCTGGTGCGCTACCTGGAGATCTGTGACGGCAACATGCAGGAGGGCTCGTTCCGTTGCGACGCGAACGTCTCGGTGCGACCGGTGGGCGCGCAGAAGTTCGGCACGCGGGCCGAGATCAAGAACATCAATTCCTTCCGCTACGTCGAGAAGGCGATCCAGTACGAGGTCGCCCGCCAGATCGAGCTGCTCGAGTCTGGCGGCAAGGTCGTCCAGGAGACCCGCCTGTACGATCCGGACAAGGGCGAGACGCGTTCGATGCGCTCGAAGGAGGAGGCGAACGACTATCGCTACTTCCCCGATCCGGATCTGCTGCCGCTCGAGCTCGACGAGCCGTACATCGAGGCGGTGCGCGCGGAGCTGCCGGAGCTGCCGGATGCCAAGGCGGCGCGCTTCGCCAGCCAGTACGGCCTTTCGGTCTACGATGCGGGCGTGCTCACGGCCGGCCGCGATCTGGCCGACTATTACGAGACCGTGGTGCGCGCCGTGCCGACGCAGCCGAAGCTGGCGGCGAACTGGGTGATGGGCGAGCTGGCCGCGGCGTTGAACAAGGAGGGACTGGAGGTCGGCTCGGGCCGTCTGCCGGCCGAGCGCCTCGCCGGGCTGCTCGCACGCATCGCCGATGCGACCATCTCCGGCAAGATCGCCAAGGAGGTGTTCGAGGCCATGTGGAGCACCGGACAGGACGCCGATGCCCTCATCGAGGCGAAGGGCCTGAAGCAGATCACCGACACCAGCGCGATCGAGCAGGCGATCGAGGCGGTCATGGCAAAGAATCCGGCGCAGCTGGCCGACTACCGCGCGGGCAAGGACAAGCTGTTCGGATTTTTCGTCGGTCAGGTCATGAAGGCGACGCAGGGCAAGGCCAATCCCGCCCAGCTGAACGAGCTGCTGAAGAACAAGCTCTCCGGTTGAGTCGCGCGGGCGAATGCCCCATGCTCGGCGCATGGACGCTGACACCGGATCCGACACGGTTCGCCGATTCCTCGTCGAGGACCAGCCCGTGCGTGGGCACTGGGTGCGCCTCGATGCGGCGTGGCGCGAACTGCGCGCGAACGGCGATTACCCGCCGCCCGTGCGTGCGCTGCTGGGGGAGGCGGTGGCCGCCTCGGTGCTGCTCGCCGCCACGCTGAAATTCCAGGGGCGACTCACGCTGCAGATGCAGGGCTCGGGCGCGGTGCAGCTGCTGGTGGCGCAGTGCACCCACCAGTTCGGGGTACGCGCGGTCGCGCAATACGACGAGGCGCTCGTGGCGGCCCTCGGCGAGGCGGGCAACGTGGGCGAGGTATTTCACGCCCTCGCCGGCGAAGGCGGCCGAGTGACCGTTACCATCGAGGCCGACGAGCGCAATCTGCGCTACCAGGGCATCGTGCCCCTCACCGGCCGCTCGCTCGCGGAGTCTCTCGAGGGCTATTTCCGCGCCTCCGAGCAGCTGCCCACGCGCGTGCATCTCGCCGCCGACGGACACAGCTGTGCGGGGTTGCTGGTGCAAAAGCTGCCGCGGAGCGAGACCGATACCGACGATCTGTGGCGCTCGGTCGAGCGCAGCACGAGCCGCCTGACGGCCGGGGCGCTGCTGCACGAGGGCGTGGAGTCGCTGCTCGGTGCCGCACTGCCGGCGCACGACGTGCGGCTGTTCCGGGGCACCCCGGTACGCTTCGAGTGCCGCTGCGGAGAGGGGCGGGTCACTTCGCTCCTGCGGGCCCTCGGAGCCGAGGAAGTGCGCGACATCCTCGCCGAGCAGGGTGCAGTGACAGTGACCTGCGAGTTCTGCCATCGGCCCTATCGGTTCGATACCCAGGCGGTCGAGGCGCTGTTCACCGGCGGGGCGTCGGAGCACTCCCTGTCGATCCACTGAAGCGTCCCGTCTGCGGCGCCATCCCGTCGCAGGATCGAGCAGGTCTCTCCCCCGCTTTCCCCCGGCTTGGTTGATGTGCTACCCTATATTTCAAGAATTGTGCAATTCTTCAAGTACAGATGGCCACTTCGCAGAACCTGTTGCTCTGGCTGAGATCTGCGGCGGAAGCGACGCGGTTGAGGCTGCTCGCGCTGTGCGCGGAGCGGGACCTCAGCGTCTCCGACCTTGCCGAGGCGCTCGGCCAGAGCGAACCGCGGGTCTCGCGGCATCTGCGGATCCTGACCGAGGCGGGGCTGCTCGAGCGCATCCGCCACGGGCAGTGGGTGCACTACCGCCTGGCGCGCGAGGCGCCGGCGGCGCAGTTCACCCTGGGACTGCTCGGGCAGTGGGATCGTTCGGATCCGGCGCGTCTGCAGGACCTGCGGCGTGCCAGTGGATCGAGCGCGCCGGCGAGCGCCGGACCCGGAGTCTCGCGGCTCGGCCGCGAGCTGCGCGCGGTGCTCGAGACGGAGCTTGCCGAGCAGCCGCGCTCGGTGCTGCTGGTCGGCGTCGGCCACCTGGAGCTGCTCGCCAGTGCGGCGCGCCGCGCCCGGCAGTGCGTGGCCATCGCCCACTCGCGCCGGGCGGCGCAGGCGGCCCGGGCCCTGCTCGAGCGCGAGCGGCTGGCCTGTCGCATCGTGCCGGCGAGCGGTGGTGAGTGGCTGAGCGAGGCGGACCTCGAGCGCGCGGGGGGAGACTTCGAGGCCGTCATCCTCGATCACCTCGCCGCAGCGGAACCGGTGAAGCAGGCGGTGCTTGCCGCGGCGCGCGCGGCGCTGCCGAGCGAGGGCCGGCTGTGGCTGTTCGAGCGATACCCGGCCGCCACCGCCGAGCGCGTGGTCGAGCATCCGATCGCGCAGCTGCGGCGGCGTCTCGCGGAGGCCGGCCTCGAGTGCCAGCGCATCCGCCCCATCGAGGCCGATGGTCAGCACGTGTTGGTCGCCTCCGCCGCCCCGGCGCACGGCGGTGTGACGCTGAGCCGGACTGGTTGAGGAGCGTGCCCGAACGGCGCGCAGCATGAAGGAGGGACGGTGATCAACGTTTCGTTCGAGTTTTTTCCGCCCGCCGACCCGGCCATGGAAGCGACGCTGTGGCGCTCGATCGAGCGGCTCGCGCCGCTCGCGCCGCGCTTCGTCTCGGTCACCTATGGCGCTGATGGGTCGACCCGCAACCGTACGCACCACTGGGTCAGCCGCATTCAGCGCGAGACTCCGCTCACCGGTGCGGCACATCTGACCTGCGTCGGGGCGAGCCGGGCCGAGATCCTCGCGCTCGCCCGGCAGTACTGGGCGCAGGGCATTCGCCACATTGTGGCGCTGCGCGGCGACCCGCCGCAGGGTGCCGAGCGCTATGAGCCGCACCCGGACGGCTTCGCCTACGCGGCCGATCTGGTCGAGGGGCTGCGCCGGGTCGGGGACTTCGACATCTCGGTGGCGGCCTACCCGGAGCGCCATCCCGAGGCACCGTCGGCCGCGTTTGACCTGGAGAACCTGCGGCGCAAGCTCGAAGCCGGCGCGCAGCGCGCGATCACGCAGTTCTTCTTCGATCCGGAGGTGTTTCTGCGCTT
>JAJXWE010000264.1 GCA_021781775.1 Pseudomonadota bacterium
CTGCTGCCCGTGCAGGACAGCCTGGAGCTGGCGCTGCAGAGCGCCGATCAGGGGGAGATCGATGCGCGCAGCCTGCGGCAGGGCCATGAGGCGACTCTGAAGCTGCTCGCCCGGGCGCTGGAGAAGTTCGGTGTGACCCCGATCCGGCCGCTCGGTGAGCCGTTCGATCCGGCCCGCCATGAGGCGATGCTCGCGCAGGAGTCCGCCGGTGCCGCGCCGGACACGGTGCTGCAGGTGGTGCAGACCGGCTTCGAGCTCAACGGCCGGCTGTTGCGGCCGGCACGGGTGATCGTCGCGAAGGCCCCGGCCCAAGGTTAAGGCGCGTGCGGCCCTTGAATCGCCGGGCGTGAACCCCAGTTAGACTCCCAGTAAGTCCATAAGCAACTGATTTCGGCGGAGCAGATCATGGCAAAGGTAATCGGCATCGACCTCGGGACCACGAATTCGTGCGTGGCCATCATGGAGGGCGGCAAGCCCCGGGTGATCGAGAACAGCGAGGGCGATCGCACGACTCCGTCGGTCGTCGCCTTTACCAAGGACAATGAGGTCCTGGTCGGCCAGCCGGCCAAGCGCCAGGCGGTCACCAATCCGCAGAACACGCTGTTCGCGATCAAGCGCCTGATCGGCCGCAAGTTCGAGGACGAGGTGGTCCAGCGCGACGTCAACATGGTGCCGTACAAGATCGCCCGCGCCGACAACGCGGACGCGTGGGTCGATGTGCAGGGCAAGAAGATGGCCCCGCCGGAGATCTCCGCGCGTGTGCTGATGAAGATGAAGAAGACCGCCGAGGACTACCTGGGTGAGCCGGTCACCGAGGCGGTCATCACGGTGCCGGCGTACTTCAATGATTCCCAGCGCCAAGCGACCAAGGACGCCGGACGCATCGCCGGCCTGGAGGTCAAGCGCATCATCAACGAGCCGACCGCGGCCTCCCTCGCGTACGGGCTCGACAAGCAGGGCGGGGACCGCAAGATCGCCGTGTACGACCTCGGCGGCGGCACGTTCGACATCTCGATCATCGAGATCGCCGAGATCGACGGCGAGCACCAGTTCGAAGTGCTCTCGACCAACGGGGACACGTTCCTCGGCGGCGAGGATTTCGACCTGCGCATCATCAATTTCCTCGCCGAGGAGTTCCTGAAGGAGTCCGGCGTCGACGTGCGCAAGGACCCGCTGGCCATGCAGCGCCTGAAGGAAGCTGCCGAGAAGGCCAAGATCGAGCTGTCCTCGACGCAGCAGACCGAGATCAACCTGCCGTACATCACCGCCGATGCCGCTGGGCCGAAGCACCTGGCCATCAAGCTCACCCGCGCCAAACTCGAGGCGTTGGTGGAAGACCTGGTGCAGAAGACCATTGCACCGTGCCGCACCGCGCTGAAGGACGCGGGCGTCTCGGCCGGCGATGTCGCCGAGGTCATTCTGGTCGGCGGCCAGACGCGCATGCCGATGGTGCAGAAGTACGTCAAGGACTTCTTCGGCCGCGAGCCGCGCAAGGACGTCAATCCCGATGAGGCGGTGGCGGTGGGCGCGGCCATTCAGGCGGGCGTCCTGGCCGGCGAGGTCAAGGACGTGCTGCTGCTCGATGTGACGCCGCTGTCGCTCGGCATCGAGACGCTCGGCGGCATCCTGACCAAGCTGATCGAGAAGAACACGACGATTCCGACCAAGGCCTCGCAGGTGTTCTCCACGGCCGACGACAGTCAGACGGCGGTGACCATTCACGTCCTGCAGGGCGAGCGCGAGCGGGCGGCCGACAACAAGTCGCTCGGCAAGTTCGATCTGACGGACATTCCACCGGCCCCGCGCGGCATGCCGCAGATCGAGGTGTCCTTCGACATCGATGCGAACGGCATTCTGAACGTGTCCGCCAAGGACAAGGCCACGGGGCGCGAGCAGAAGATCGTGATCAAGGCATCGAGTGGTCTGAACGAGGACGAGATCAAGCGCATGGTGCGCGATGCCGAGGCGCACGCGGCCGAGGACAAGCGCTTCCGCGAGCTGGTCGAGACGCGCAACAAGGCCGATGCGATGGTGCACGCCGTGGAGCGCAGCCTGAAGGATCTCGGCGATAAGGTCGATGCGGGCGAGCGGGCGAGCGTGGAGTCGGCCGTGTCGGATCTGCGCACCGCGCTGAAGGGCGACGACCGCGAGGTGATCGAGAAGAAGACCGAGGCCCTCGCGCAGGCGTCGGCCGGCATTGCCCAGAAGGCCTATGCCGGGTCGGCCGGTGAGGCAGGACCTGCCGGTTCCGCGGGCGCCGAGCCGGGTGCTGCGGGTGCCGGTGCGGGCGGCGGCGGCAAGGAAGATGTCGTCGACGCGGAGTTCGAGGAGGTCAAGGACAAGGGCCGCAAGGCATCCTGACCTGATCCGCGAGCGAGTCGGTATAGTGAGCGGGGTTCGCGATTCGCGAACCCCGCTATTGCTGCGCGAGGCGCATGAAAAAAGACTATTACAAGATCCTCGACGTACCGAGGACAGCCACCGAGGCGGACATCAAGAAGGCTTACCGGCGCCTGGCGATGAAATATCACCCGGACCGCAATCCGGATGACGCGGAGGCGGAGGATCGATTCAAGGAGGCCAAGGAGGCCTACGAGGTGCTCACCGACGCCCAGAAGCGCGCCGCGTACGATCAGTACGGTCATGCCGGAGTCGAGGCGGCGACGGCCGGCGCGCGCGGCCACGCGAGCGCGGCGGACGCGTTCAGCGATATCTTTGGCGACGTCTTCGGGGACATCTTCGGTTCGGCGCGCCGCGGCGGTCACGCGCAGGTATTCCGCGGCGCGGACCTGCGCTACGAACTCGAGCTCGATCTGCATCAGGCTGTCTTCGGCCACACGGTGGAGATCGAAGTGCCGAAGTTGGTCGAATGCGAGACCTGCCACGGCAGCGGCGCGGCCAAGGGCAGCAAGCCGCAGGCCTGCGATGCCTGCGGCGGCAGTGGCCAGGTACGCATCTCGCAAGGCTTCTTCCAGCTGCAGCAGACCTGCCCAAAGTGCCGCGGTGCCGGCAGCATCATCCGCAATCCCTGCGACACCTGCCTCGGCCAGGGGCGGGTGCGCCGCACCCGCAAGCTGTCGGTGAAGATTCCTGCCGGCGTCGACACCGGCGATCGGATCCGCCTCGGCGCGGAGGGCGAGGCCGGGCGCAATGGGGGACCGGCGGGGGACCTCTATGTCGAGGTGCACGTGCGCGAGCACGCGATCTTCGAGCGCGACGGGGAGCACCTCTCGTGCGAAGTGCCGGTGAGCTTCGCCACCGCTGCGCTCGGCGGCACGGTGGACGTGCCCACGCTCGATGGCAATGTGTCGCTGAAGATCCCGGCGGAGACACAGTCGGGCCGGGTCTTCCGGCTGCGCGACAAGGGCGTCAAGCCGGTGCGCGGCGGCGCGCGCGGGGACCTGTTCTGCCGGGTGGCCGTCGAGACGCCGGTGCACCTCTCGGGCGAGCAGCGCGAACTGATCCGAAAACTCGAGGAGTCGCTCAAGCAGGACCACACGCGCCACTCGCCCCGGGAGAAAGGATTCTTCGAGGGCGTGCGGCGGTTCTTCGGCGTCTGAGCCGGCACCATGGCGGTACGGGCGGTAATCATCGGGGTGAGCGGTCGCATGGGCTGCTCCCTGGTGCAGGCCATCCGGCAACGCGCAGACTTCGCCCTTGGCGCGGCCATAGCTCCGCCCACCAGCCCGGCGATCGGCCGTGACGCGGGTGAACTCGCCGGTGGCGCGCCGCTCGGCGTGGTGGTGAGCGCCGATCTGCCGGCCGCGCTCGCGGCGGCGGATGTGGTGATCGATTTTTCCCATCCCCGCGCCGCCGCGGCGCATCTGGCGGCCTGCCGCGCCGCCGGCACGCCGCTGCTGATCGGCACCACGGGACTCGAGGCGACGCTCGCTGGGCCGCTCGAGGAGGCGGCGCGCCGCATCGCGC
>JAJXWE010000265.1 GCA_021781775.1 Pseudomonadota bacterium
CACCGTGCTTTCACCTGCAGACCGCCCCGGTGCGCAAGTCCGCGGTCAACTGGCTCAATCCCACCACTTGGCCGGCGCTGCCGGTGCCGATGATCGCCGTCGACCCCAATAGCGGTACGACCCTCGGCATCATTCCGACGGTGCTGCATACGAACCAGGCCAACCAGATCACGCGCATCATCGCCCCGGACATCACCCACAACCCCAATTTCGGCTTGGGCGTGGACGCGCGGCTGCTGGAGTTCCCCTCGGAGAACACCCAGTGGTCGATCATCGCCGGCGTGCAGCAGCGTGTGCAGAGCACCTTCGATGCGCTCTGGCAGACCGGCTTGCTGCGCGACTCGCGCTGGACCGAGACCCTCGAGGCGATCTACGACCGCAGCGGCACGCCGCGGTTCTACGGCTTCGGCAATAATTCGCTGCGCATCGATCAGACCGACTACACCAACCAGCAGTTGTCGGTGCGGGCCAAGCTCGGCTGGAACATCAACCACTCCTGGCAGCTCGCCTACACCTTCGAGGCGCGCAAGGTGAAGATCAGCGCCGGCACCCTGCCCGGCATCCCCTCGACCACCCGGCGCTTCGTGCACCTGCTCGGCCTCGGCACCACGCACGAGCTGCTCGACCGGATCTCGCTGATCTACGACACGCGCAACGATATCGTCATCCCCACGCACGGCATGATGATCGTGGTCTACAGCGGGGTGGCGAGCCGCAACGTGTCGATCGACGATTCGCTGTTCACCGAGGCAGGTGCCGACGGGCGGTTCTATTGGTCGCCGACGCCCACGTTGACGGTGGCGAGCCACTTCGACCTGCGCTACGAGCCGACCGCGCACGATGTGCCGTTCTGGGCCCTGAGCAGCCTCGGAGGCGACTCGAGCGTGATCGGGCAATCCCAGCCGCTGCGCGGGTATGGCAGCAACCGCTTCTACGACCGCAACGCCTTCGACGCGAATGTCGAGGTGCGCAAGACGGTTCTGTCCATGAACGCCCTCTCGACGCACATCCTGATCCAGGTGACCCCGTTCTTCGACACCGGGCGGGTGTTCCACAGCTACGGCACGCTGCCGCTCAATCACCTGCACAGCGTCATGGGCATCGGCTTTCGCGGCATCGCCCCGCCGTCCGTGGTGGGTTACGTCGACATCGGCGAGGGCAGCGAAGGCGCGGCGGTGTTCACGGGCATCAACTACCCGTTCTGAGGCGCCTCGCCGAGATAGCCCTCGGCCCGGAACCATTCGAGCGCATCGGCGAATGCCAGGGCGGCCGGACGATAGCGGTAGCCGAGCTCACGGGCTGCCTTCTCGCTCGAGAAATACATGCGCTTGCGGGCCATGCGTACGCTGTCGACCGTCACGCGGGTCGGCTTGCCGGTCACTCGCGCGAAACCCTCGGCCAGATAAGCGATCGGCAGCACCACCCCGTGCGGCAGCCTGATCCGCGGCGGGGCGCGACCGGCCAGACGCGTGATCTCGACCAGGATCTCGCGCAGCGGCAGGTTCTCCCCACCGAGGATGTAGCGCTCGCCGGGACGGCCGCGGTGGAATGCCAGCACGTGTCCGGCGGCCACATCATCGACGTGCACGATGTTCAGCCCGGTGTCGACGTACGCCGGCGTGCGGCCGCGGGCCGCATCGAGCACGATCTGTCCGGTCGGCGTCGGCTTCACGTCGCGCGGTCCGACCGGAGCGGCCGGATTGACGATCACCACCGGCGCGCCCTGCCCGGCCGCCTCGAGCGCCACGCGCTCGGCGAGGAACTTCGAGCGCTTGTAGTGCCCGACCATCGACTCCAGGGACACGGGGGTGTCTTCCGTGCCCACGCCACCGTCGGCCGGCAGGCCGATGCAAGCCACGCTGCTGGTGTAGACGATGCGCTGCACGCCGGCGCGGCGGGCCGCCTCGAGCAGATTGCGCGTGCCGTCCACATTGGCGCGGTACATCGTCTGCGGGTCCGGCACCCAGAGGCGGTAATCCGCCGCCGCATGGAACACCGCGTCGCAGCCCGCAACGGCCCGCTCCAGGGACGGCGCGTCGGTCAGATCGCCGACGGTGCGCTCCACGGTGAGCGTGCGTAGGTTGCGCGGGTCGGAACCGGCGCGCGTCAGCGCCCGTACCTGCCATCCGGCCGCGATCAGCGTGCCGGCGAGCGCGGCGCCGACGAAGCCGGTGGCGCCTGTCACGAGCGCTTTCAATGAACCTCCTGACCGTAGGACGCAGTCAGCGCGCGGCGTACCGGCAGGCCCGGCTCGGCCAGGCGCGCGAGCGTGTCGCAGGCGAGACGGAACCGCCCCGCGAGCTGGCGGACCGCCGCAATGCTCCAGGGTGCGAGCGCCAGACCGAGCAAGAGCCGCCCGATCGCCACCTCACTGGCACCGCTCGCCGCGAGCACTGCCTCGGGCAGTTCGTCGGTGGCGGTGTCGACAATCACGCGCAGCACGAGAAACGGCACAGCGGCAGCGCGAGCGAAGCCCGCCACCGCGGCGCTCTCCATGTCCACCGCGACGCAGCCGGTCTCGCGCCAGGCGATCGCCTTGTCGAGCCGTGCGCCGAGCGGAACGCGGGTGCTGAGCAGGGCCGCCTCGCTGGCCGCGAGGTCGTGGGGCAGGGCCGCGAGCACCGCCTCGCGCCAGCGCGGATGGGTCAAGAGCGGTGGACCGTCGAGCACGCGCACTTCGCGGGGCACCAGCACCGTGCCGCACTCGAGTCCCGGGTCCAGACCTCCGGCGGTGCCGAAACTCGCCAACGCAGTGGCACCAGCCCGCGCGAGCCGCAAGGCACTTGCCTGGGCCGCATCCCAGCCCATGCCGCTGACGGTGAGCAGCGCATCATCCTCGAGTTCAAGCACCTCCCCGCCCACGGCGGGATGCTCGGGGGCAAGTGCGCGAGCCTCGGCAGCGAGCGCCGCGACGATGCCCACGCGGCTCAAGGGGCTCGCGGCCTCCCCTGGCGATAGGCGGCGAGCGCCCAGAGTGGAAAGAACGCCGGATAGCCGTGGTACTTCAGATAGAACACCCGCGGAAATCCCGGCGCGGTAAAGCTCGGATGACTCCACAGGTCTTGCGTCTGATGCTCGAGCAGCCACTCGATGCCGCGTCGCACCGCGGGATGCTCGCGCTCCCCGGCCGCGATCAGCCCGAGCAACGCCCAGGCAGTCTGGTACGGGGTGCTGGCGAAGGGCCGATCGCCGTAGCGGCCGCGGTCGTAGCTGTCGTTGCTCTCGCCCCAGCCGCCGTCGGTGTTCTGGCGGGCCAGGAACCACTCGACCGCACGGCGCACCATGGGATCCGATGAGGCAACTCCCGCTGCCGCCAGGGCCACGAGCACCGACCAGGTGCCGTAGAGGTAGTTTGTGCCCCAGCGCCCGAACCAGGCGCCGTCGGGCTCCTGCTCGCGGCGCAGGTACTCGATCGCCCGCGCGAGGACCGGCCGGTCCTCGGGGCGGCCGACGCGCGCGAGCAGCGTCACGACACGGGCGGTCACGTCGCTGGTCGGCGGATCGAGCAGCGCGCCGTGATCGGCGAACGGGATGTAGTTCAGGCGGTAGTGGGTGTTGTCGGCGTCGAAGGCGCCGAAACCGCCATTGCGGCTCTGCATGCCCGAGAGCCAGACGATCGCCCGCTCGATGGCCTCGCCGTAGCGCGCCGGCTCGCCCGCATCGTGCATCGACCAGGCGATCACGGCGGTATCGTCCAGGTCCGGGTAGTGCGCGTTGCCGTACTGGAACGGCCAGCCGCCTGGGGCGAGCCCGGGGCGGCGCGCGCTCCAGTCCCCGACCGTATCGAGCACCTGGCGCCGCCGCAGCCAATCGAGCCCGCGCCGCGCCGCGGCGAGACTGTCGGCATCATCGACGGCCTGCAGCGCGAGGCAGGCCAGGCCGGTGTCCCACACCGGAGATACGCACGGCTGGCAGTAGGCCCGGT
>JAJXWE010000266.1 GCA_021781775.1 Pseudomonadota bacterium
GCGCCGACGGGTGGGCGCCGGGCGGATCATCGCCGTGCTCGAGCCGCGCTCGAACACCATGCGCATGGGCGTGCACCGCGAGGCGCTCGCCGGCTCGCTGGCCGGCGCGGACGAGGTGTGGCTGTACCTCCCGGCCGATCTGGGCTGGGATGCCGCGCCGGTGCTCGAGGCGCTCGGCGGAAGAGGGCACGGCCGGGGCGAGGTGAACGCGCTGGCGACGGATCTGGCCGCCGCACTGCGGCCAGGCGATCACGTGCTCGTGATGAGCAACGGGGGATTCGGCGGGCTGCACGAGAAGCTGCTCGCCGAGCTCGCACGCGCCCCGCAGGCGCGCTAGAGCGCGCCGGCCGCTCGGGGGACGCCGCCCCGTCGGGTGCGGTAGAAGTGCGCCAGTCCCCAGCCGAGCGGCACAGTCCAGGCAAGCACCAGCCAGCCGGTGAATCCGTCGTGGCGGCTGAGCAGGAACTGTAGCGGCGCCGCGCGGTTCGGCCGCGTCAGACCGTGCGCCACCAGCATCACCCACACCCAGCCGGCGTGCAGACCCATGCTCGCGGCGGTATTGCCCGTGATGGCGCGCACCAGCGCCAGCACGACGCCCACGGCCGTGAGGCACAGGAAGGCGTCGGCGATGGCGAGCGGGTGCGCGAACGCGCGCAGCGTTCCGCCGAGCAGCGCCACGCCGCTCCACGGACCGAGCGCTGCGTGCGCGATGTGAGCGACGCCGAGAAAATGCGTCGCCGCGAACACGACCGAGGTGAGCGCGACGGCGGCGAAAGTGCCCGACTCGCGCTCGATTGCCGTGAACATCGCGCCGCGCAGGGCGGTCTCCTCGATCAAGCCCACCGCGAGCCCGCTCAGCAGCCGCTTGGCGATGAGCGCGGCGAGCCCGGCGGCGCCGTAGCGCGCCGCCGGCTGCCAGTCGAGCAGTCCGAGCCCGGCCATGCTGCCGGTCACCGCGCACATGGTGAGCGCACCGATCACCAGCGCCAGCGCGAGTTCGCGCACGTATGCGCGCCGCGGCGCCGCGAACCCGAGACTGCGGCGGTCTGCGAGACCGAGCCGCCGGGCGAGCAGCAGGAACCCGAGCAGGAAGCCCAGCATGCCGATCCGCTCGCCGATGCGATGGAATGGGAAATTGAAGTGCGGATGCAGCAACAGCCAGGCCGGATACGTAAAGGCGGCCATGCAGGCGAGGCTGAAGGCGATCAGCACGGCAAACCAGGCGAAGGCACGCATCGTGACGGGCATCCTCGGGGACAGGCCGCGCACTCTACGGCTCGCGCGTCGTGCGAGGCAAATATGCCGCAACGCGCCGCCTGATGCGTTGGCCCCGGCGGCCGCGCCGATCGACACTGGCGCGCCGGTCCAACCGCCGGACCGTCGCCGCGGAGAGCCTCCATGCCGCCGACCCGAGTCGCCGAGATCCTGCGCGCCCTGATCGAGGGAGTCGACCCACTCAGCGGCGAGCCCCTGTCGAGCGAGTCCGTCCTGCACCGCGCCGAGGTGCTGCGCGCGCTGCTCGCTGCGCTCGGCGCGCTCGAGATCTCGGCTGCGCGTGCCCAGCGGCGCGCGCAGTTGCCCGGTAACGTCGGGCGAGCCTGGAGCGAGACCGAGCAGGCATCGCTGGTTGCCGCCTTCAAGGCGGGTGAGTCGACCGCTGCGCTCGCCGCGAAGCATCGCCGCACGCTGCGGGCGATCGAAGCGAGGCTGGAGCGTCTAGGTCTGCTGTCGGCTGCCGAGCGCACCACACGGCGTGGGTTCACCGGCGTGTCCGAAGGGCAGCCGGCGCGGCGCTCGCGCTCGGGGCGCGGGACAGGCGTCGCCCGGCGGACGCGGCACTGACCCCGTGCGGAGGCGCTTGACGGGGGTGGACGGCTGAACGGTAAGCTTCCGGCCGAGCGGCAAACCGGCGCGCCGGCTTGCCGGTGCGGCGAGCAACTCCCCCGCGCCCAACTGAGGGAAAAAGGCCATGAAGACGTTGAGCAGCGAGGTGCGCACCGCAGTGCGGCGGATCGCCGCGAAGATCCTCGGCGAGTATCCGCCGCCGCGCCTGAGTCATGGCGAGGAGCTGCTGAGCGGACTCGATGCGGCGGCCGCGCGCGGCGCGGCCGCGGGGGAATGGGCGCGGCTTGCCGAGGCCATCGCAGCGGCCCTGCGCGCCGGCGGAGTGGATCGATTCCTGCGCCTCGGACCGATCGCGAAGACCGTCCATCCGCGCATCCGCAGTCACAGCGCGGACTACCTGCGCTACGTGCTGGCCTCGCCGCATTGTTCCGGACAGTTCCAGCGCGCCTTGACCGAATCGCCGGTCGGCCAGCCGCTCGTCAATCCGCACTATCCGCTCAGCAGCCCACTGCTGATCCAGCATGCCTACCACGTCATCCGGCTGCTCGAGGCGAGTGGCCTGGAACTTGACGCGCTGCGCCTGGTGGTCGATTTCGGGGCGGGCTATGGCGGCTTCTTTCGCCTGCTGCGCAACCTCGGCTACTGCAACCGCTACGTCATCTGGGACATCCCGGTGATGTGCGCGCTGCAGCGTTTCTACCTGCGCAACGTCTTTCCGCACGGGGCGGCGCTTGAGCCGCCGCACACTCTCGACTGGATCGCCTCGGGCGAAGCCGACGCGCCGCAGCGCGTGGGCACGCTCGCCGCCGAGGCGGACGTCTCGCTGTTCGTGGCGACCTGGTCGCTGAGCGAAACGCCGCTTCCGGTGCGCGCCGCCGTGGCACCGGTGCTCGGGCAGTTCAGCCACGTGCTGTGTGCCTACCAGCGCGACTTCGCCGGGATCGACAACACGGCGTACTTCGAGGCGCTGGCGGGCGAACTGCCCCAGTTCCGCTGGGTGCACGCCGAATGTCCGGTGTACCGGAACAACTTCTACCTCATCGGTGCGCGCCAGGGCGTCGGGACGGCGAGAGCAGCGCTGCCGCGATGAGCGCGACGGTCTTTTACGATCCGGTGTGCTTGCGGCCCTACGACAGCGAAACGTTGCGCAACGAGGCGATGGGTGGAACGGAGGCGACTCTGGTGCGCATCGCCGATGCCCTCGGCGCGCGCGTGACGCAACACAATCGCACTGGCGCGAGCGGGCGCTACCAGCCACCGGAGCGCGACCCTGGTGTCGGGGCGGTCATCGTCAATCGCGACTCTCGCGCGCTGCCGGCCGTGCGGCGGCTGTACCCGAACGCCCGAGTGTTTCTCTGGCTGCATGATCGCATGCGGCCCGGGTCGCGCCGCTCCCGGTGGCTCGCCTCCACCGCGGATTTGCTGCGCGAGCTCGACGTGCGGATCATCTGTGTCTCGGACACGCAGCGCGCGGAGGTGGAGGCGACGCTGCGCTGGATGCGTGCGGGGGCATCCGTCGGGGCACGCACCATCTACAATCCGATCGACGATGCGCTGCAGCCGGACGGCTCGCCCGTCGACGTGCGCAAGCTCGTGTTCCTCTCCTCGCCCAACAAGGGGCTGAAGTTCACGCTCGACGCGTTTCGCGCGCTGCGTCGCCGCATGCCCGATCTGGAGCTCGTGGTCGGCAACCCCGGATACAAGCAGGACCGGTGGGTGCCGATCGAGGGGGTGCGCTACCTCGGACCGCAGCCGCAGGCGCGCGTACACGCGGAGATGCGCACGGCGCTGTGCACCTTCTTTCCGAACTTCGTGATTCCGGAGACCTTCGGCCTGGTGTTCGCCGAGTCGAACGCGCTCGGCACGCCGGTGCTGACCCACGATTGCGGCGCGGCCCGCGAGGTGATTGGCGATCAGCGCCAGATCCTGCCCGTGACGGCCGCGCTGCGCGCCTACGAGCGGCTGCTCGGATCGCTGTCACCGCGCTGGCGGACCGCGCCGGCGCGCGCGGCCGGATCGATGGGTCTGTTCGATGCCTATCTTGAGCGCATCCAAGCGTGGCGCGCC
>JAJXWE010000267.1 GCA_021781775.1 Pseudomonadota bacterium
GCAAGTTCGGCGGCAGATGCGTTCTCGGTATGCAGTCAATTGCGCAGGTTGCCGCCATTTACGGCACGGGTGACGCACAGACAATCATTGAGAACTGTGGGAACACGCTGATCTTGCGCTGCTCGGCAAGTGAGCGCGGCGGTACGGCGCAGTTCTGCTCGCGATTGATCGGCGAACGCGAAGTCGTGCGGCGCACAATCTCCCGTGGCCGGGACAGCCCCGGAGGGTTCGGCAGTGCGAGCCGCGGTGCGCGCCGCTCGGAACACCTCAGCGCTCAGCGCGTGATCGAGTTGGCCGTACTGCCGTCCGAGATCGAGCAGCTCCCGGATTTTTCGGGCTATCTGAAGACAGCCGGCTCGGCGTACTGGCTCAAAGTGCGTGTTCGGCAGGCTCGGTCCCGACGGTGGTGATGAGGCGCTTCGCGACGCTCGCCCATGGCAATCTTTCTGATGCAGATCAACACGGTGTCGCGCTCGAGCGGTCGCAATGCGCCGGCTTCCGCTGCCTACCGTTCGGGCGAGCGGATCCGCAATGAGCGCACCGGCGCCCTCTATGATCATCGCAATCGGCGTGACGTGCTGCACAAGGAGATTTTCCTGCCGACCCAGCTCGGGCGCGCGGATGCGGGGCTCGATTGGGCCCGCGATCGTACCGGCTTGTGGAATGCGGCCGAGCGGATCGAGTCGAGGGGGGATTCGCGTGTGGCGCGTGAATACCTTGTCGCGCTGCCGGCGGAACTCCCGTCGGCGCAGCGCGTAGAGTTGGCTCGGGCGTTCTCGCGCGAAATCGCAGACCGTTACGGCGTCGCGGTCGATCTGGCCGTGCATGCACCGCGTCCGTTCGGTGACCCGCGTAATCATCACGCGCACCTGCTGAGCTCGACGCGCATCATCAACCGCGAAGGGTTCGGCGCCAAGGCGGGTCTCGACATGAATGGCACGGCGCGTGCCGAACTCGGCCTGCCCACCAACCGAAAGGAATTTGCGGCGCTGCGTCAGCGCTGGGCGGAACTGGTAAATGAACATCTCAACGCCGCCCACATCGAGGCCCGGGTCGACGCGCGTTCCCTGCAGGCGCAGGGCATCGACCGCGAGCCCCGACCACAATTGCCGTGGGCCGCGATTGCCGCCGAGCGACGCGGAGAGCATAGCGAGGTGGCAGAGCGCATCCGCTCGCGCTATCGCGCGCGAGTCGCGGCACGCGCTGAACGCACGGTCGAGCTTAGGACAACACAGGGCGCAACGGCCGTGCCGCAGAGTCCACCGCCGGAGCCTGGCTCCGTGCCACCGACCGATGCTCAGCGCCGCCAGCGCGAGGCGGTGCGCGACTGGCAGCAATATCAACGAGCGCGCGGCAGTGTGCCGGGGCAGGCGATGGGCGGTGTAGGCCCTGGAGGGACCGATGAAGTCCGCCGCCGGGCAGTTGAAGCGTGGCGAGCACGACAGGGAAGCGATCAGGTCCGAGAAGAACGTGAGGACGAGCGTGCTCATTCGCCCGAGCCCGGCATTGAGTCTCCGGGCGGTGCATCGCGCGGTGGGCTGGACCCGGACTTTTCGCGTTGAGGACTGACGTCGCGATGTCCCGATGCGGCTCTGCGGGTCGCGGATCGGCGTTGCCTGGCACCCCCTGAATCGGCGGTCCGCGGCCGTGGGAACGAGACTCAAACGGGATGCACGAGCAGCAGGGTCAGCGCCGCAAGTAGCGCCGGCGGCATTACCAGGAGTCCCAGCTTTAAAAACGTCGCCGCATCGATATGTACTTGCTCGCGGCGCAGGGCGATCAGCCACAGGATGGTGGCGAGTGAGCCCGTGACCGAAAGATTCGGTCCGAGATCAACGCCGATCAGCAAACTCGCGCGCAGCGACGCCAGTCCGTGTCCGGCGCCGATTGAGGCGGCGATCAGGGCCACGGGCAGGTTGTTCATGATGTTGCTGGCCGCAGCCGCACCGCCACCGGCCGCGAACGTCGAGACTCGCGCCGCACTCAGCGTCAGGTGCATTGCGAGCGCGGCGAGCGTCCTCAGCAGCCCGGTCTGACCCAGTCCCGCCACCAGTACGAACAGTCCCGCGACCAGCGGCAGGACGCTCCAGGAGACCGCCTTGACGATCGGCCATGGGCTGCGCCGTTCGAGCAGCAGCACCAGTGCGAGGGTGATCACGGCGGCTAGGCAGCTCGGTGCGCCGAGCTGCCGGTCCGTTGCCGAGGCCCACAGCAAGACCAGTACGGCGAGACCGATGCCGGCGGCCGCGACTCGGCCGGCGCGGCTCAGAGACGGCACCGGGACATCAAGCGTGAAGCGGCTCTGCAGAGCGCGCCGCTGGGTGGCGTACAGCGCCAAGTACGTGACCGCGATGGCTGCTGCGGCCGGCAGCAAGAACCATGTGAGCCACGCGCCGAGCGGCGGCAGGTGACTGGCGTAGACCACCAGGTTCGCCGGATTCGCGATCGGCAGCAGAAAGCTCGCGGCGTTGGCGACGAATGCGCAGATCAGCAGGTAGGGCAGCGGCTCGGTCTTTGCGTGGCGGGCTGCGGCATAGACCGCCGGCGTCAGGACTACCGCCGTGGCATCGTTCGACAGCAGTGCCGTTACGGCGATGCCGACCAGGTAGATGAGTGCAAAGAGTCTGCGCGGCGCTCCGTGCGCCGTCCGGACCGCATGCGCCGCCACCCAGTCGAACAGTCCCTCCGCCCGTGCCAGCTCCGCCAGCAGCATCATGCCGGCGAGGAACAGGTACACGTCCGTGCCCGCGCCGACGGCGGTCCAGGCCTGCCGCCACGAGACCAGCGAGCCGAGCACCAGCAGCAGCGCGCCGGCCGCCGCCCAGAGCGCCTCGGAAATTCCCCAGGGGCGCATCAGCATCCCGCAGACCGCAATCGCCGCGATCAGCCAGGTGAGGTCGTTGGCGAGGCTTGCGTGAAGGATGGGCACAGCGCTTCCGGATGAGGACCAGTGCGTCATTGGACGGGTCTGCTCCGCAGCCGTCAAGGCGACGGTGCCGTCCGGACGCTTGCCCGCATACGACGCCAGTCGTAGACTCGGCCGATGAAAGATTTCAGACTACCCGCCGATGACCTGGAATACACGGTGCTCGCTGCGCTGTGGGATCTGGGCACGGCCTCGGTGCGCGAACTGCACGAAAGACTGGGCGTGCCTCAGGGTCTGGTCTACACCACCATCGCCAAGGTGGTGGACCGTCTGCGCGAGAAGGGTTTGGTACAGCGGCAGCGCCGGGGAGCCGCATTTCAATACCGACCGAAAGTGGCGCGGGAGACGGTCGAGCGAGCGAGGGCTCGAATCGCGCTGACGCGGCTGCTCGGCGCTGCGCCGCGCGGTGCTGCCGCTGCCCTGGTCGAGGCAGTGCAGGACCTCGATCCGCAGCTGCTCGGTGAGCTCGAGCGGGCGGTCGCGGCTCAACGGAGGGCAAACGATGGAGCGTGAGACGCTGCTGACGATGCTGCTGATGATCTTCGGCGGCTGTGCGCTGCAGTTGCTGGCGAACTGGCCGGGCACGCTGCCAGCCGCCGCGGACGCCGATACGCTTGAGCGGGCGGCCTGGATCAATGTGTGCGTGCCGGCCCTGCCGATGCTGCTCATCGCGTCATGGCTCGCAGGGTGGGCGCTCACGCAGCCCGACCCGGTGCGCGATCCACTCGACCCGCTGGTGCTCATTGCGCTGTGGACGCCGTTTGGACTTTTGTTTCTCCGCGCGCTGCTGCGCGCCGCGTGGGCGCTGGTGCGCGAGCCACCCGAGTGCGGCGTATCGACCATCGGGCTCATGACGCCCAGGGTGCTTTTTTCGCCGTTTCTCGCCCGGCAGCTCGATGAGCCAGTTCTGCGCGCGGCGCTGGCGCACGAGCGGGCGCACGGGCGTCATCGCGACCCGCTGCGTATCTG
>JAJXWE010000268.1 GCA_021781775.1 Pseudomonadota bacterium
CGACCTGTTGCCCCCCGGCGTGCTGAACGTCGTGAACGGCTTCGGCGTGGAAGCCGGCAAGCCGCTGGCGTCCAACCCGCGGATCGCCAAGATCGCCTTCACCGGGGAGACCACCACCGGCCGGCTGATCATGCAGTACGCCGCGCAAAACCTCATTCCGGTCACGCTCGAGCTCGGCGGCAAGTCGCCCAATGTCTTCTTCGAGGATGTGTGCCGCCAGGACGACGACTTCTTCGACAAGGCGCTCGAGGGCTTCACCATGTTCGCGCTCAACCAGGGCGAGGTGTGCACCTGCCCCTCGCGGGCGCTCATCCAGGAATCCGTCTACGAGCGCTTCATGGAGCGTGCGCTGAAGCGTGTGCGGGCGATCAAGCAGGGCGACCCGCTCGACCCGGCGACCATGGTCGGCGCGCAGGCCTCGCAGGAGCAGCTGGAGAAGATCCTCACCTACCTCGACCTCGGCAAGAAAGAAGGCGCCGAGTGCCTCACCGGCGGGGAGCGCAACCGGATGGGCGGGGAGTTCAAGGACGGGTACTACATCCAGCCGACCGTGTTCAAGGGCCACAATCGGATGCGCATCTTCCAGGAGGAGATCTTCGGGCCGGTGGTATCGGTCACGACCTTCAAGAACCTGGACGAGGCGCTATCGATCGCCAACGACACGCTCTACGGACTCGGCGCCGGCGTGTGGTCGCGCGAAGCCAACATCTGCTATCGCATGGGGCGGGCGATCCAGGCCGGACGCGTCTGGACCAACTGCTACCACGCCTATCCGGCGCACGCAGCCTTCGGCGGCTACAAGCAGTCGGGCATCGGCCGCGAGACGCACCGGATGATGCTCGATCACTACCAGCAGACCAAGAACCTGCTGGTGAACTACTCGCCGAAGAAGCTTGGGTTCTTCTGAGGAGACGCCGTGACAGCGGACCGTGTCAGCGCCACCGGGGCGGCGCTCGAGCTGATCGCCACGCTCGTGGCACGGCACGGCCCGCTGATGTTCCACCAGTCCGGCGGCTGCTGCGACGGCAGCGCGCCGATGTGCCTGGCGCGCGGGGAGCTGCAGGTTGGTGCACAGGACGTGTACCTAGGTGAGATCGGCGGGCAGCCGTTCTACATCGGCGCGGCACAGTTCGAGTACTGGCAGCACACCCATCTGATCATCGACGTCGTGCCGGGCCGGGGCGGAATGTTCTCGCTCGAAGGCCCGCTCGGGCTGCGCTTCATCACCCGCTCGCGGCTGTACACCCCCGAGGAGGAGGTCGCGCTGCCACCGGTGCGGCACGGACCGGTCGTCTGAGCGGCAGCGGGGCGCGACGCCGATCTGCGATAATCCCGGCCCATGCATGCCTGGACCGCACTGTTCGTGCTGCTCGTCGTCGCCGGCGCCACCGTGGAGCTGTGGCTCACCACGCGGCAGATCGCCGCCGTGCGCGCGCACCGCGAGCAGGTGCCGCCGCCTTTCGCGACCGCCGTCTCCGGCGAGGAACACCGCAAGGCGGCCGCGTACACCGAGGCGAAGACCCGGGCAGGCCGGATCGCCGCGCTGCTCGATGCGCTCGTGGTACTCGCGTTGACCGTGGGCGGCGGCATCGCCGCTCTCGATGGACTGTGGCGGCGCAGCGGCGCGAGTGAACCGTGGCTCGGCCTCGCGGTGATCGGCTCGGTGACCATCGCGGTATGGCTAGTGAACCTGCCGCTGTCCCTGTGGCGCACGTTCGTGCTCGAGGCGCGCTTCGGCTTCAACCGCACGACGCCGCTGCTCTACCTCGCCGATCTCGCCAAGGGCGCCGCTCTGGCCGCGCTGCTCGGCGGACCGGTCGTCCTCGGCGCGCTGTGGCTCATGCAGCGGGCGGGCCGGCAATGGTGGTTGTGGGCCTTCGGCGGCTGGGTCGTGCTCACGCTCACGATCAGCTGGGCCTGGCCGGTGCTGATCGCACCGTTGTTCAATCGCTTCACGCCCCTCGCCGACGTCGACCTCAAGACACGCATCGAGGCGCTGCTCGGCCGCTGCGGCTTCGCCTCCAGCGGGGTGTTCGTGATCGATGGTTCGCGCCGCTCGGCGCACGGCAACGCCTACTTCACGGGCTTCGGCCGCAACAAACGCATCGTGTTCTTCGACACACTGCTCGCGCAGCTCGAGCCGCCCGAGATCGAGGCGGTGCTCGCCCACGAGCTCGGACACTTCCGCCTGCACCACGTCCGCGCCCGACTCGCCGTGTCGATCGGCGTGATGTTCGTCGGCTTCGCCGTGCTCGGCGCGCTGGCACGCGAGCGCGCCTTCTACACCGCTCTCGGCGTCGCCCATCCCTCGCCGCACGCCGCGCTGCTGCTGTTCGCCTTCCTTGCGCCGGCGGTGCTCTACTTCACCACCCCGCTGAGCGCCCTGTGGTCGAGGCGGCACGAATTTGCCGCCGATCGCTTCGCGGCCGCCCAGATCGAGGCCGGGCAGCTCGTCGCGGCGCTGGTCAAGCTATACCGCCGCAACGCCAGCACGCTCACCCCCGATCGTCTCTACAGCGCGTTTCACGACACGCACCCGCCGGCCCTCGAGCGCATCGCCGAGCTGTCGCGCCACTGAGGCGGCGCGCACCGGCTGCACCTGCGACTGGCCGGTGGTCTCGAACTGCCGCGTCTCGCCGGTTTCCAGCGCCGCGAACGCGCTCGCCTGCACCCCGTGCACCAGCCGCGCCGCCGCCAGCTCCTGCAACGGTTCATCGATACCCTCTTCGCTGAGGCGGAAGCAGCCGAAGTGCGTCGCCACCGAGAAGCGCGCTCCCAACTCCAGGTGCGCCCGCACCGCCTCCTCGGGATTCATGTGATTCGGCGCCTCGTACCAGCGCGGCGCGTAGGCGCCGATCGGCAGCAGCGCCACGTCGATCGGCGCGAGGCGACGGCGGATATCCTGGAAGTGCCGGCAATACCCGGTATCACCGGCGAAATAGACCGCGGCACCCTCGCCGCGCACGTGAAAGCCGCCCCACAGCGTGCGATTGCAGCGCAGCAGGCCACGTCCCGACCAGTGCTGCGCCGGCGTGAACGTCACGGTCGCCGCGGGCAGCGCGGTCTGCTGCCACCAGTCGCTCTCGTGCACGTCGCGCAGACCGATGCGCCGCAGCAGCGCCCCGTTGCCCAGACCCGTGAGAAAGCGCGGATGATGCACCGCTTCCAGGCGGCGCAGCGTCTCGACGTCGAGATGATCGTAGTGATCGTGGGAAACCAGCACCACATCGATGCGCGGCAGCTCGGCGAACGGCAGACCCGGCGGACGCACCCGGCGCGGCCCGACGTGACGCAGCGGACTGACGCGCTCGGCGTAGACCGGATCGGTCAGGATGTTCAACCCGCGCAGCTGGATCAGGAAGGTAATGTGGTTGATGAACGTCAGCACGACGTTTCCGACCGACACCTCCGTCGCCGGCGCGGCCCGGGCGGAATTCTCGATGAATCGCGGCCAGGGACGCGGCCGCGCGGTGAGCGCGGCCCGCAGCAGATCGAGCCAACCCCGGCCGGCGCGCACCCCGGGATTGAAGAAGCTGCGCCCATCGAAGTGATCGGATCGGCCCGAGGCCGCATCGGCGTCGATCGCCTCCAGCGGCGGGACGTCCGGCCAAGTCAGCTCCGTCATGTCGCTCGTCGACAGCATGGTGATACGCGCTGCGGCGGCTTCGCCAGTTGCGTTAGATCATAGAACGCCGGCGTTACCGTTTTATTTCAACATCGACACGCGATTCAACATCATGGCCAACTGCATGACTTGCCGCACCTCACCGCGATGCGCCTCATGTCATATTCATCGACGCCGGCGCACCGGCGCGTCACCGCGCTGCAACATACGCCGGTTAGGCTGTCTCCCCGCAGACGGCAGTTCGTCGCC
>JAJXWE010000269.1:0-2423 GCA_021781775.1 Pseudomonadota bacterium
TCCGGTCCCTGCGAGCGAATGCCGCTCGGCGGGGAATGCAGTGACGTGCGGGCACGTGCGCCGCTCGGAAACCCGAATGCACGCGGCTTCGCCCGCTCGAGGATCGCCCGCACCGCCGCGCGCGCCGCGCCGACCCAGTTGATGGGACGGGCCGCGCGCAGCGTGCGCGTCACCATCGGCAGAATCAGCGTGATCGGCGCGGTGAGCGGCGCCACCGGCGCGACGCTCGGGCGCAGCGGACCGGGCGTAAAGCGTGGCAGCGGCCGGTGCGCGGGCAGCAGCAGGATGGCCTGGATCAGCACTGCGCGCGGGCGCTCGAGCTGGATGAATCCGGATTCGTGCAGCAGGAGCGCGATCAGCAAGGCGTGCGCGGCCGCGACGGCCGCGAAGAGCAGGCTCTTCCTGGCATTGCGCACTCGCAGCGCCTGCACTCACCCTCCCTCCGCACGAACGGTCGCACCGCTCGATCAGACCGGTGCTGGGTCCGGCGGTTCCGGGCGCCCGGGTACGGAGGCGTCGATCAGAGGCCGAGAAGCAGAAGCGGGACCGGCCGCGAAGGGGCGGACCCGCCGGCGAGATTACTTGGCGGCGCCGGCCGCAGCGTACTTCTTGCGGAACTTATCGACCCGACCGGCCGTATCGACGATCTTCTGCTTGCCCGTGTAGAACGGATGGCAGTTCGAGCACACTTCCACCTGCAGGTCATGACCCAGGGTGGAGCGCGTCTTGAACGTGTTGCCACAGGAACAGCTGACCGTGATCTCTTGGTACTCGGGGTGGATTGCGGCTTTCATAGTACGATCGCTCGAATTGGGACCTGCGACCGACCGCACTAAAGCGGCCAGGGCAGGCCCGAAATCATTAAAAGGGCGCGGAGTGTAGCCGGACTGGCCGTCCGCCTCAAGCGCCGGGGACCTCGAACCGCTCCTGCCCCGCTCGCGTTCGCATTATCCACAAAAGCTGTGGATAACTCTGTGGAGGAACTCGATTCACACCGCGCATTCTTGCAGTCACATTGCGGTTTTGTTGCAGTGATGAAAAAATGACCACCCTGTTTCTAGCTTATTCATCAATGTCTTACAGAGACATCGTTGAGCGACTTGGTCACTTTGAGAGCTAATTCACTCATTTCACGGCGCAGCCCCTGACCCTGTGTATAAAGGCCCATGGAACGCGTCCGGACGACCCGAAAATCATTGACAACTCCAATCAACCTGCACTTTGTGGATTTTCCGGAAGGAACGCCAACAGCGCCTCGTTCAGGAAGCGCCACCCGAGAGGGCTCGCCCGATATCCCGCGCCCTCGCGCAGGATCAGCTCGCGGGCGATGAGCTGCTCCAGCGGCCCCGCCACGGTGTCCCAGGCCAGCCCCGTCCGGCGGGTAAACAGCGCCGGCTCGAACCCCTCGCGCAACCGCAAGGCATTGAGCATGAATTCGAACGGCAGCTGCTCCGCCGGCACGATGCGCTGCTGTGCCGCGCCCTGCGCGGCAACGGTGAGGTAGCGCCGCGGTTCGCGCGGTTGAGCGCTGCGCAGCACCGTGGCCGGGGTTACACAGGTGAGCTTGCCGTGCGCCCCGGCGCCGATGCCCAGGTAGTCGCCGAAGCGCCAGTAGTTGAGGTTGTGCGTGCACTGGCGCCCCGACCGGGCATAGGCCGACACCTCGTACTGCGCCAACCCGGCCTGCGCCAGTCGCTCGCCGCAGAGCGCGAGCATGCGCTCGAGCGCCTCCTCGTCCGGCAGCGCGGGCGGTCGACCCGCGAACAGCGTGCCCGGCTCCAGGGTGAGTTGGTAATGCGACAGGTGCGCCGGGTCGAGCGCGAGTGCGGCCTCGACGTCCCGCAGGGCGCCGGCCGGGTCCTGACCAGGCAGTCCGTACATCAGGTCGAGATTGAAGTTCCCGAGGCCCGCCACGTGCAGTTCCTCGGCGGCGCGGCACGTCTCCTCGGGCGAATGGATGCGCCCCAGCGCGGCGAGCCGTTCCGCCTCGAAGCTCTGGGCGCCCAGGGAAACACGGTTGATGCCGGCGGCGCGGTACTCGGCAAACCGTCCGCGCTCGATGGTGCCCGGATTGGCCTCCAGGGTCACCTCGACCCCCGCGGCCAGCGGCAGCTGCCGGCGCGCCGCGGCGAGCAGCGCACCGATACCACGCGGGGAGAACAGACTTGGTGTGCCGCCGCCGAGGAAAATGCTGATCACTTCCCGACCGCTCGCCGCGCCCGCCTGTGCTTCGAGATCGGTGCACAGCGCCGCGACATAGGCGTCCTCGGCGAGCGGACCGCGCAACGCATACGAGTTGAAATCGCAGTACGGGCACTTGCTCACGCACCAGGGAAAATGCACGTAAAGGGCGAGCGGCGGATTCTCGAGCATGGTCATGCGCAAGCAGGGCAACGGCGGTCATTTTCGGCGTTTGCGCTTCG
>JAJXWE010000269.1:2433-3870 GCA_021781775.1 Pseudomonadota bacterium
ATGCTACCGGCTGGTAAGCTGCGGGCGGAACCAGTACCTTGAATTGAGACGCGGACCGTGTAAACCTGCGGCCTCGTTTTCCCCCCGACGCTCGAGATACCCCCGCTTGGGCGCCGATCGCTCAACAATGGAAGCGTCCAGCGAATGACCCAGAACACCTTCGAGCTCGTCGATCGCAGCACCGACCGCAAGCTGAGTCTGCCGGTCCATCCAGGCACCATCGGTCCGTCCGTCATCGACATTGCCAAGCTCAACAAAGACCTCGGCGTGTTCACCTACGATCCGGGATTCGGGATGACCGCCGCGACGGAAAGCCGCATCACCTACATCGATGGCGACGCCGGGGTGCTGCTGTACCGCGGCTATCCCGTCGAGCAGCTCGCCGAGCGCAGCAGCTTCATGGAGGTGGCGTACCTGCTGCTGCTCGGCGATCTACCCTCGCGCAAGCAGCTCGATGAGTTCGTCGGCAGCATCCGTCATCACACGATGATCAACGAGTCGCTGTTGCGCTTCTTCCACGGCTTCCACTACGACGCGCACCCGATGGCCATGGTCTCGGCGGTCATCGCCTCGATGTCCGCCTTCTACCACGACACCATGGACATTTATAACCCGCGTCATCGTGAGATCTTCGCGCACCGCATCATCGCGAAGATCCCGACCATCGCCGCGGCGGCGCACAAGCATGCCCTGGGCCAGCCGTACGTCTATCCGCGCAACGACCTCGACTACTGCAGCAACCTGCTGCACATGCTCTACGCGGTGCCGTGCGAGCCGTATGAGGTCGATCCGGTCGCCGCACAGGCGCTCGACCTGCTGTTCATCCTGCACGCCGATCACGAGCAGAACGCCAGCACCTCCACGGTGCGGCTCGCCGGCAGCACCGGAGCGAATCCGTACGCGGCGATCTCCGCCGGCGTGGCGGCATTGTGGGGACCGGCGCACGGCGGGGCGAACGAGGCGGTGCTCAACATGCTCGAGCAGATCGGCACGGTCGACAACATTCCCAAGTTCCTCGCGCAGGCGAAGGACAAGTCGAGCCACGTACGCCTGATGGGCTTTGGGCACCGCGTCTACAAGAACTTCGATCCGCGCGCCAAGATCATCCGCGCGATGTGCCACAAGGTACTCTCGCGGCTCGGTCGCTCGGACAACCCGTTGTTCGAGCTCGCGCTGCGCCTGGAGGAGATCGCGCTGCAGGACGATTACTTCGTCGAGCGCAAGCTCTATCCGAACGTCGACTTCTACTCCGGCATCATCTACAGCGCCATCGGCATTCCGCGCTCGATGTTCACGGTCATGTTCGCGATCGCACGCACAGTGGGCTGGGTGGCGCACTGGCAGGAGATGATTGCCGATCCGGCGATGCGGATCGGCCGGCCGCGCCAGCTGTATACCGGCCCGGCGCAGCGCGATTACCTCGAGATCGGCCGCCGC
>JAJXWE010000270.1 GCA_021781775.1 Pseudomonadota bacterium
GCGGTTGCGTCCCGAGGGCCTGGCGCGGCTCGGCATCCAGCGGGTGAGCGCGACATTCCACGGTCGGGACATCTTCGCGCCCGTGGCGGCGGAACTCGCCGCCGGGCGTTGCCGGGCGGCCGAACTTGGCGAGGCGGCCGCCCCGACCTCGCTGGTCCCCTCCTGGGTGGAGGAGCCGGCGGTCAAGCGCGACAGCGTGAGCGGGGTGGTGATCTCCATCGATCACTTCGGCAATCTCATCACGAATATCGAGGCGTCGCTGATCGAGCGGTTCCGCCTGCCGCTGGTGCACGCCGGCCCGCACGCCTTCCCGCTGCTGCGGACCTACGGGGAGAGCCGCCCGGGGGAGTTCCTGGCGCTGATCAATTCGTTCGGCGTGCTCGAGATCGCCCGGGCCGAGCAAAGCGCAGCCGAGGCCCTGGGTCTTGGCCGGGGCGCCCCGGTCAGCGTGCGCGACCGCACCGCCTAGCTCCTCTGGCCACTTGCTCCGGCGCCGGATTTCATTATAGTGCGCTGTCTTGCACCGTGCCGAAATTGCTACCTAATTGATTTAACTAAGGATTTGCGCCGCTAGATGTCGGAACGAGACAACGAGAGCTTCGATCTCGACGAGGAATTCCTGAGCGGGAGCGCCGATGACAGCGCCGACTACGATCGGATGCTCGATCGGGTAGACAAGCGTCGACCCCACCCCGGCAAGCGCGGCAAGTCCGCGTGGAGCCGCCTCGAGGAGGTCCTTGCGGACCGCAAGCTCGAGAAGGACCTTCGCGATTTCGACGAAGAGCTCTAACGCGCGCGCGTCCATAGAGCGGATTCGTTCGACCCGAGCAGGGCGGCCGCTTTCGGCAGCGCCTGGGGGCCTGCTCGGCCTGAGCCAATGAACCGGCTGCCCCCGCCGTTCGGTCAGGAACCGTCGTGACCCGCAGCGTTTCCGAGTGGATCGTCCTGAAGTTCGGGGGCACCAGCGTCTCCTCCGTAGCCAACTGGCGCAATATCGCCGAGGTCGCCCTCGCGCGCCGCGCCGAGGGGGCCCGTGTGCTGATCGTGCACTCGGCGCTCAGCGGCATCACCGACCGGCTCGAGCACCTCCTTGACCTGGCACGTGGTCATGCCCAGGAAGAGGAGCTGCGCCAGATCGAGGCGCGCCATCGCAGCCTCGCCGCCGATCTGGGTATCACGCTCGGGGAGCGCTGCGAGCGCCAGCTCGCCGAACTGCGCCAGATCGCCGCCGGCGTCGCGCTCATCGGCGAGGTCAGCGAGCGCACGCGTGCGCGCGTCATGTCCGCCGGGGAGCTGATGGCGACCGATCTCGGGGCGCGCTTCCTCGCCACGCAGGGCATCGAGGTGGCGTGGGCCGATGCACGCACCATGCTCACCGCCGAGGAGCGCGCCGGCGCCTCGGCGAAGGCGAGCGTGCTTTCGGCGGTCTGCAGCTTCACGCCCGATCACGTCCTCGAACAGCGCTTGCACGCGATGTCACCGGTTGTGATCACGCAGGGATTCATCGCCAGCGACGGCGACGGCAACACGGTTCTGCTCGGACGCGGCGGCTCAGACACCTCCGGGGCGTATTTCGCCGCCAAGCTGCGCGCGCGGCGGCTGGAGATCTGGACCGACGTGCCGGGCATGTTCAGCGCCAATCCCCGCCAGGTGCCGACGGCGCGGCTGCTGCGCTCGCTGCACTACGACGAGGCGCAGGAGATCGCCACCAGCGGTGCGAAGGTGCTGCATCCGCGCTGCATTCTGCCGGTGCGCCAGTACGGCATCCCGCTGCACGTGTACGCCACCCAGGCTCCGCAGCTCGAGGGCACGGTGCTCAGTGCCGATGGCGATGACACCGCGCTCGTCAAGGCGGTTTGCACCAAGAAGGGCATTACGCTGATTGCGCTCGACAGCCCGGGCATGTGGCATCAGGTGGGTTTTCTCGCCGACGCATTCCAGGTGTTCAAGGCGCATGGCATGTCCGTGGACCTGGTGTCGACCTCCGAGACCAACGTCACCGTGTCGCTCGATCCGGCGGCCAACACGCTCGACAGTGCGCTGCTCGGGGCGCTGGTGAGCGATCTGTCGCGACTGTGTCGCGTGCAGCTGATCGGGCCGTGCGCATCGGTCAGTCTGGTCGGACGCAACATCCGCGCCATCCTGCATCAGCTCGGCGGCGCCTTCGAGTTCTTCGCCGAGCAGAAGATCTATCTCGTCTCCCAGGCGGCCAATGACCTGAATTTCACCTTCGTGGTCGATGAGAACCAGGGCGATCGTCTGGTCGATCAGCTGCACGAGCTGCTGATCCGGCCGGCGGCCGGGGACCGTGTGCTCGGTCCGACCTGGGAACAGCTGTTCGCCCAAGCGAGCGCATCGCTGTCGGCCGGCGAGCCCTGGTGGCGCACGCAGCGCGCGCCGCTGCTCGCGGCGCTCGCCGAACGCGACTCGGCCTATCTCTATCACCTGCCGAGCGTGCGCGCCGCCGCGCGCGCGCTGCGCTCATTGCCCTCGCTCTCGCGCGTGCACTACTCGATCAAAGCCAACCCGCATCCGCAGGTGTTGCGCGCGGTTGCGGCCGAGGGGGTGCAGTTCGAGTGCGTGTCGCGCGGGGAGATCGAGCGGGTGCTCGAGGTGTTTCCTTCCCTCGACCCATCCGCGGTGCTGTACACGCCGAATTTCGCCTCCCAGGAGGAGTACCGCTGGGCGCTCGAACGCGGTGTGCAGGTGACCGTCGACAGCCTGCACGCACTCACGCAGTGGCCCGAGCTCTGGGCGGGGCGGGAAGTCTTTCTGCGCATCGACACGGGAGTGGGCGTCGGACACCATCACCACGTGCGCACGGCCGGTGCACACGCCAAGTTCGGCGTGCCGATCGACGAGTTCGATCAGCTTGCACGCGAGGCGGCACACCGCGGGGCCCGCATCGTCGGCCTGCAGGCCCACGTCGGCAGCGGGATCTTCGATGTCGCCACCTGGGAGCACACGGCCCGCCAGCTGGCCGACCTTGCGCAGCGCCTGGAGTCGGTACGCATCATCGATATCGGGGGCGGGCTCGGCGTGCCGGAACGCCCCGACCAGCGTCAGCTCGATCTCGGCAAACTGGATACGCTGCTGGCGGCCGTTCGGGCCGAGCACCCGCAGCTGGAGATCTGGATGGAACCCGGCCGCTACCTGGTCGCCGCCGCGGGAGTGCTCCTGGCGCGCGTCACTCAGCTGAAGAGCAAGGGCAGCGTGCGCTACGTGGGCGTCGCGACCGGGATGAACTCCCTGCTGCGTCCGGCGCTCTATGGGGCATACCATGAAATCGTCAATCTCACCCGGCTCGATGAGCCCGCCGAGATGCTCGTGAACGTCGTCGGACCGATCTGCGAGAGCGCCGATGTGCTCGGCCACGACCGGCTGTTGCCGCCGTGCCGCGAGGGCGACGTGCTGCTCATCGCCAATGCCGGCGCCTACGGGCACGCGATGAGCTCGCACTACAACCTGCGCGCCCCGGCCGAGGAGCTCGTCCTCTGAAGAAGCGCTCCGCCGGACGGAACAAGACGGCCGCGCGCGGCACGCGGTCCGGCACCGGCCGCCGCAAGGGCGGCCGGTGGCTGTGGGGAACCCTCGGCATCGCCGTGCTCGCCGTGGTACTGATCGGCGGCGGGTACGTGCTATACCTCGACCGGCTCGTGACCGAGCAGTTCCGCTCGCTGCGCTGGACGCTGCCGGCGCGCGTGTACGCGGCCCCGGTGCAGCTCTACGCCGGAGTGGGCCTCGACGAGCTGCAACTCGAGCACGAGCTGCACCGCCTGGCCTACCGTCGGGTCGCCGTGCTGCACGGTCCGGGCACCTACGTCGCCGGCGCCGGGCAGCTCACGGTCGTGCTGCGCCCCG
>JAJXWE010000271.1 GCA_021781775.1 Pseudomonadota bacterium
GCGATACCTATCTTTCGACCCTCCGTCTGAGACTCTAACACTCCACGTTGCGGATCGGTGCTCGCACGCCAAGCGTGTGCGGGCACGTCATCGTTTGGGATCTGCAAACGGAGTGTCTTGTGCGTCATCATTCGGAATGTCTGACCGGCGTGGTCGGCTTGGCGTTGCTCCTCGTCGTGAGCGCAACTCATGCCGCCGATCTCGCGCACCGGGACCGTTATGTGCCGCTGCCGGCGCCGCTGACGGCTGAATCGTTCACCGCCGCGGTGCTTGCGCGGAACGCGGGTCTCTCGGCCATGCGGCAAGCGCTGGTCGCGGCGGTCTCCAGCATCCGGCCGGCCGGCGCGTTGCCCGATCCGATGCTGAGCGTATCGGCGGCGCCGCGTACTTTCGGCGGCGCCATGGGAACGGGCGAGGACATCGAGGTGAGTCAGGCGCTGCCCTGGTGGGGCACGCTCGCAGCGCGCAAGGAGATCGCACAAGCGGATGCGGAGGTGGCGCGCCACGACCTCGAGGCGCTGCGGCTGCGCCTCGCGGCCACAGCGCGAGGGGCCTTTGCAGACTGGGTGTACGTTCACCGCGCACTCAGGATCAATGCCGCCAACCAATCCGTCATCGCCGAGCTGCGGCGCATCGCTTCGGTACGCTACGCGACGGGCAAGGCGCCGCAAGCCGATGTGCTGGAAGCGGATGTCGAGCGCACCGTGCTCGCGCAGCAACAGCTTAAGTGGCGGCGGAAGATCGCCGTTGTTGCAGCGCGCATGAACGCACTGCTCGATCGGCCACCGACATCCCCGATTCCACTGCCCGCGGCCCTGCCCGCGCCGGCGCATCTGCCGTCCGAAGCGGAGTTCCTCCAGCGGGGACTCACCCACCCGCAGTTGAAGGCGCTCGAAGCGCAAGAACACGCCGCTCGGGCGAAGGCGGCGCTCGCAGGCAAAAAACGCTACCCGCAATTCCAAGTGAGCGCCGGCTACAACAGCATGTGGTCGGATCCGGCGATGCGGCCCATGGTGGGACTGTCCTTCACGGTCCCGCTCGATCAGGGGAAGTACCGCGCGGAAATCGATGCCGCCCATGCGCAGGAGCGGCGGGCCGAATACGATCTCGAGAGCACGCGCGCGACCCTGCTCGCCGATCTCTCGGCCGCCTACGCCTCGACGCGAGAGGCGGCGAAGTCGCTCGCGCTCTATCGAGACGACCTCGTGCCGCTCTCGCGCGATGCGCTCGATGTGGCCTTGAGCGAATACGGCAGCGGCCAGGGCGGCTTTCTCGAGGTGCTGACCGCTGAGCAGCACCAACTCGATACCGAACTCGGACTCGCCCGCGCGCAATCGGAATACTTCGATCGGTGGGCCGAGCTCGAGCGACTGAGCGGGAGCGGGCTTGCGATTCCGAACGTGACGGGGAGCTCGCGATGAAGACGAACTACCGCATGGCATTCTTCGTGGCGCTTGCCATCAATCTGCTGCTCTTGGGCGCCGCTGGGGCACTGTGGTGGCGCGCGCATCGGGCGGCGGTGTCGAAGGTCGCCGCGGGGGTGGCAGCGGCTCCAGCGTTTCGGGCGAGCGCAGGGACCGGGAGCGGCGGGCCTTCGCAGGAGTCGTCTCTCGCGCCGGTGCAAATTTCCGACCAGCAGCTGCAGCGTATCGGGGTGAAAATCGGCGAGGTCCGGCGCAAGGCCGTCAGCGACGTCATCCGCACGACGGGCAGTGTCGCGATCGACGAACGAGGACTCGCGTACGTGCAGGTGCGCTTCTCGGGCTACATCCAGAAGGTGTTCGTCAACTCGACCTATCAGTACGTGCACCGGGGACAGCCGCTCTTCAGCATCTACAGCCCCGAGCTCTTGTCCACCGAGCGCGAGTACCTGCTGGCGAGAGACAGTCAACGGCGGCTCGCGCGCAGCGCCGATCCGGCCGTGGCGCGCGATGCGGCCTCGCTGGTTCACGCGGCGGCCGAGCGACTTGCGCTCTGGGGTATCCCACGCCGGGAAATCGAGCGTCTGCGCGCGACGGGGCGAGTAAGGCGGGATCTGGTCATCGACTCACCGGTGAGCGGCTACGTCACCCAGCGCGAAGCGCTGCCCAACGCGTACGCCGAGCCCGGAACACGCCTCTACACGGTGGCGAATCTCTCGACGATTTGGGTGTTCGCCCACGTATTCCAGAACGATCTCGGGCGAATCAAGGTCGACGATCGGGCACGCCTCACCGTCAACACGTACCCTGGGGCGCGCTTCACCGGCCGGGTGGATTTCATCTACCCCGAGATCGATCCCGCGACGCGCACGGCGCGGGTGCGCCTGCGATTTGCGAACCCGACCCTGAAGCTCGTGCCGGGCATGTTCGTCAACGTCTCGCTCGAAGCCCCGATGGGTGAGCAGGTGGTGATTCCGGCCTCTGGGGTACTGCAGACGGGCACCCGGCAGATCGTGTTCGTGGACCGCGGCGACGGGTATCTCGAGCCGCGTGATGTGCAGCTCGGTGCCGAGGTCGGCGATGAGTACATCGTGCTCAAGGGTCTCAAACCGGGGGAGAGGATCGTCACCTCGGCCAATTTCCTCATCGATTCCCAAAGCCAGCTGCAGGCCGCCTTGTCCGCCTTCGCGCCGCCGCCCGCGGCGCCCCGGACGGCAGGTGCTCCACAGGTGCGTCTCGCGGTATCCCTGCAACCGAATCCCCCGCGCGTCGGGCGCAATCTGATCCGCGTGACGCTCATCGATCGCAAGGGCGCGCCGGTCGACGGCGCGCGGGTGAGTGCGACCTTCGTGCTGCCGGGGATGCCGGCCATGGGGATGGCGGGCAAGCAGGTATCGGTGCAATTGACGCCGGCCGGGAACGGCGTCTACCAAGGCACCGTGACGCTCCCGGGAGGCGGCACCTGGCAGGTCGCGGTCGTTGCCCGAAAGGGGGATCAGGTCGTGGCCACCCACCAGCTTTCGGTGGATGCGGCGGGGGGACTGTAGATGATCGCCCGAATTCTGCGCTGGTGCGCGGCGAACCGATTCCTCGTCTTTACCGGGACCCTCCTCGCGATTGCGGCGGGCCTCTGGTCGATGAGGCACATCCCGATCGATGCGCTGCCGGACATCTCCGACGTCGAGGTCGTCATCCACACCCGCTGGGCGGGGCAGCCGCCGAACCTCATCGAAGATCAGGTGACCTATCCCATTGTCACAACGCTGCTCGCTGCGCCACGGGTGAAGGCGGTACGCGCCCAGACGATGTTCGGCGACTCGTACGTGTTCGTCGTGTTCAAGGACGGGACGAACCTTTACTGGGCTCGCTCGCGCGTGCTCGAGTACCTGCAGCAGATCGAAGGTCGCCTCCCGCCAGGGGTTCACCCCGAGATGGGACCGGATGCGACCGCTGCCGGGTGGGTCTACGAGTACGCGCTCGTCGACCATACTCATCGGTACAGCCTCGCTGAGCTGCGCAGCCTCCAGGACTGGTCCCTGCGCTATCAGCTCGAGACCGTGCCGGGGGTGGCGCAGGTCGCCTCGATCGGCGGCTTCGTCCGCCAGTACCAGGTGAATCTCGATCCGGACAAGCTGCGCGCTTACGACATCCCACTCTCGAGAGTGATCGAGCGCATCCGCGCGAGCACCAACGAGGTCGGCGGCGGGGTGCTCGAGCTCTCGGGCGCCGAGTACATGGTACGCGGTCTCGGGTACATTCATTCACTGAAGGACCTCGCCGACATTCCGGTGGCCGTCAAGAACGGCACGCCGGTGCTGGTGAAGGATCTCGGCACGGTGAATTTCGGTCCCGCCCCCCGCCGCGGCGTTGCGGACTGGCAAGGGGAGGGCGAGACCGTCGGCGGCATCGTCGTGATGCGCTATGGTGAGAACGC
>JAJXWE010000272.1 GCA_021781775.1 Pseudomonadota bacterium
GGGAACTCACCCCGTCTTGAGGGGGGGCGCCGCCGGCGGCGCGAGCGGCTGCCACGCCGCGCCAGTGGGGAAGCGATACCGCAGGAGGGTTTCGGGGCGCATCTGCGCCGAGAAGCCCGCGGCTGCGGGCGCGCGGTAGCGGCCCTGGCGCACCTCGACCGGATCGACGAAGTGCTCGTGCAGATGGTCGACGTACTCGATGGCGCGCTCGTCCATCCGGCCGCTGATCGCCACGTAATCGGCCATGGCGAGGTGCTGGACGAGTTCGCACAGTCCGACGCCGCCCGCGTGCGGAAAGACGCGCACCCCGAACTTCGCGGCCATCAGCAGGATGGCCAGGTTCTCGTTGACTCCGCCGACCCGCGTCGCATCGATCTGCAACAGATCGACGGCGCGCGCCTGCAGCAGCTGTTTGAACATGACGCGGTTGTGCGTGTGCTCGCCGGTGGAGATCGGCACCGGGGCCACCGCTTGGCGGATGGCGGCATGTCCGAGGATGTCATCGGGGCTGGTGGGCTCCTCGGCCCAGGCGATATCGAAGCCGGCGAGCGCCTGCAGCCAGGGGATGGCCGTGCGCACGTCCCAGCGCTGGTTGGCGTCGATCGCAATCGCGACGCCCGGTCCGGCCGCGGCGCGGGCGATCTGACAGCGGCGCACGTCTTCCGCCAGGTTCCGGCCCACTTTGAGCTTGAGTGTGCGAAAGCCCTCCGCGACCGCCGCTCGGGTGAGAGTGGCGAGCTTCTCATCCGAGTAGCCGAGCCACCCCGGTGAGGTCGTGTAGGCGGGATAGCCGTGCGCGAGCAGCATTGCGGTCCGCTCGCGGCGGCCCTCGGCGGCGGCCGTCAACAGCGAGAGCGCCTCGGCCGGCGTCAGAGCGTCGCTGATGTAGCGGAAGTCGATCAGGTCGACGAGCGCGGCGGGACTCATCTCGGCGAGCAGTCGCCACAGCGGCTTGCCGGCACGCCGCGCGGCCAGATCCCAGACGGCATTCACGACCGCGCCGACGGCCATGTGCATCACACCCTTCTCCGGTCCCAACCAGCGCAGCTGCGAATCATCGGCGAGCGTGCGGGCAAACCCGCCGAGATCCTCCAGTGTCCGGTCGACGTCGCGTCCCACTACCAGGTGCGCCAGAGCGTCCAGTGCGGCCGTCTGCACGTCGTTGCCGCGTCCGATGGTGAAGACGAAGCCGTGACCCTGCAGCTGCGGCTGATCGGTGCGCAGGATGAGGTAGGCGGCGGAGTAGTCCGGGTCCGGGTTCATCGCATCGGAGCCGTCGAGCTGCGCGGACGTCGGAAAGCGGATGTCGTGGGTCTCGAGTGCCGTGATCACGGGCATGAACTGCAGCCTTGTGCCAAAGAGGAGACATCGAGCCGGTAGAGGCGCACGGCGGTGTGCCGGAACACCTCGTCTTCATGTCCCGGGGCGTGGCGCCGAACGAGTTCGAGCGCCAGATCGAGCCACTGGCCGTAGGAGGCACGGAGTGTGACGACCGGCCAGTCGCTGCCCCAGAGGATGCGTTCGGGACCGAAGTGTCGAAACAGCGTCGCGACGATCCGCTCGAGCGCCGCGGCGCCGGCGCCCGTGGGCACCTCGGTGAGCAGTCCGGAGAGTTTGCAGTAGAGCGTGCTCGTGCGGGCCAGGTCTGCGATCTGCTCGGCCCAGGGGGCCGCGGCGTGCGCCGCCGGCTCGGGCTTCCCGGCGTGATCGAGGACGGCGCGCAACTGCGGATGGCGGCGCAGGCGAGCGGCCAGCGCGGGCAGATGCCGGGGTCGGACCAACGCATCGAAGACGAGATCGCTCTCGATGAGAGCCTCGAAGGCGGGATCGAGCGCAGGGCGGGCCAGCCAGTCGGGATCCTGAAGATCCTGGACCATCGGCCGTAGCCCCTTGAGGGAGCCTCCGGAGGCGCGGGCGAGGGCGCGGATGCGCTCGGGCGCCTGCGGGGCGTCGAATGCCACCCAGCCGACGACGCCGGCGATGAACGGGTGTGCGCGGGCGAGCTCGAAGAGGAAGTGGCTCTCCGCTTCGCTCGGCGCGGCCTGCACGAGCACCGTGGCGCACACGTCGGCCTGCACCAGTGCCGCGGTCAGGTCGGCCGGCTCGAAGTCGCGATAGAGCGCACCGGCGGCCGGGGTGAGCCAACCGTAATCGCCGCGGGCGAGCCGCCAGAAGTGCTGGTGGGCATCGACCCGCATCACGGCGTGAGGACTCCGGCGGCGAGGAGTCCGGCGCTGCGCAGCCGTTCCCAGAGCGAGGCCGGCAACGGCGTGCGCATGCGCTGGACGGTGCTCGCCGCTTCCTGCGCCGAGCGAATGCCCGCAATGACCGACACCACCGCCGGGTGCGCCAGGGGGAACTGCAGCGCCGCCGCACCGACGTCGACGCCTTCCTCGGCACAGATCTCGTACACGCGCTCGGCACGCTGGCGCGTGGCGGCATCGACGGGGCGGTAATTGTAGGTCTCTCCCGGTGCGTTCGGTGCCGCGAGCAGCCCGGAGTTGAAGGGTCCGCCGATGAGTACGCCGACGCCGCGGCGCAGCGCCTCCTCGAGCACCCCGCCGCCGGCTCCGGTGGCACCGAGGTTCTGCTCGAGGAGCGTGTAGCGTCCGGCGAGCAGGATGAAGTCGAGGGGGAATCGCGGCAGAATCTCGAGACACACGGCCGGCTCGTTCACGCCGATGCCAATCGCGCGGCACACGCCCGTGGCCTTCAAGTGCGCCATCGCCGGAAGGGCCTCATCGAGCGCCTGATGCAGCATGCGCTCGTGCTGTGCGCCATGGGTCTCTCGACCCACGTCATGCAGCAGCAGAATGTCGACGTGCGTGCGGCGCAGCCGCTCGAGGCTCGAGTCGAGCGAGCGCAGGACGCCCTCGCGCGAGTAGTCGAACAGCGCGCGGTGCCCGCGGACCTCGAATCCGTCGGCGGCCGCAGCACCGTCTTCGGTCGGCACGATGCGCCGACCGACCTTGGTGGAAATGATCACTCCGTCGCGCGTCGGGTCGCCGAGCCCCGCACCCAGACGGCGCTCGCTGAGACCGTAGCCGTAGAACGGGGCGGTGTCGAAATAGCGCACGCCGAGCGCGAGGGCCTGCTCGATCGCCTGCGCCGCGCGCTGATCGGAGAGGGCGTGGTAGAGGTTGCCGAGCGCCGCACCGCCGAAACCCAGGGTCGGGACGGCGAGCGCCGCTGCGGGCCGGGACCTTCGGGCCGTCGCAGACGCTGGATGCACAGATCGGGTCGGCGGTTCAGAATTCATAAATAAAAAGACGTTCTACGGGTAAGATACACCGCTGCAACGCTGACCTGTCAAGGGCGCCTCGTCCTGCCGTAGACTCGCTCGGCTCAACACCACGAGGGAGTGACTCATGCCGCTGCTGCGTCCATACCGGGCTCCGGCCCTGGAAAAAGGGCTCGAGATACTCGAATTCCTCGCGCCGCTGCCCGGACCGGTGACGCTCTCGGAGATCTCCGCCGGCCTCGGCCGTTCCAAGAACGAGCTGTACCGGATGCTGCAGGTGCTCGAGGAGCGCGGCTATCTGCGCCGCGCACCGGGCACGGAGGGCTACCAGCTGAGCAACCGCCTGTTCATGCTCGGCATGGAGCATCCGCCGGTGAAGGGTCTGATGGAGGTGGCGCCGACGCACATGCACGAGTTGGCCGACGCCATCCTGCAGCCCTGTCACCTCGCGGTCCCCTCCGAGGAGTTCATCGTCGTCATCGCCCGCGTGGAGTCCCCGCACGACATCGGTTTCATGGTCCGGGTCGGACACCGCCGTCCGATCCCGCACTCGACCTCCGGTCTGGTGCTGTTCGCCTTTCAGAGCGAATCGGTGCGCGAGCAGTGGCTGGAG
>JAJXWE010000273.1 GCA_021781775.1 Pseudomonadota bacterium
GAGATGCGCGCCCTGATCGAGGCCGCCCCCGTGCTGACCGATCATCTCGACGGCGAGTCGCGCGAGCACTTCGGCGCCCTGTGCGCGGCGCTGGAGGCGCTGGGCATCCCATTCAGCGTCAATCCCCGGCTCGTGCGCGGTCTCGATTACTACAGCCGCACGGTCTTCGAGTGGATTACGGACGCCCTCGGCGCCCAGGATGCCGTATGCTCCGGCGGGCGCTACGACGGGCTGATCGCTCAGCTGGGCGGGGAGCCGACGCCCGGCATCGGTTTCGCGATGGGGATCGAGCGGCTCGTGGCGCTGATGACGCAGGCCGGCGCGGTGCCCGCGCCAGCCGCTGCGGACGTGTTCGTGGTCGTCAACGGCGAGCGTGCCGCGGTTTATGGCCTGCAGTTGGTGGAGCAGCTGCGCGATGCACTGCCCGGACGGCGATTCGAGCTGAATCTCGGCGGCGGTAATTTCAAGACGCAGTTCCGCCGTGCCGACCGCAGCGGGGCGGTGCTGGCAGTGATTCTGGGCGACGACGAACTGGCGCGCGGCATGGCGGCGCTGAAACCTTTGCGCCGGGACGCCGGTCAGAGCGAGAGTCCGCTGCCCGATCTGGCCGCGGCGATCCAGTCGGCTCTGGTCACCGCCGTGGAAACCTGAATTCGAGGAGGGCTCGTGGACAGCTATCTTGACGAACGGGAAAAGTGGGAGGCGCTGCTCGCGTGGCTGCGCACGAACGGACCGGCCATGTTCGCCGGCGTGGCGATCGCCGCGCTCGGCCTGGGCGGTTACCGCTTCTGGCAGGCGCACCTCAACGGCCGGGACCTCGCCGCCAGTGCGCTCTACGCCCAGATGCAGAGCGAGTTCGCCCAGAGCGCGCAGGCCCAGGCATTCGCCACGGCCGGGACGCTCGAGCGGCGCTACGGGTCGACCCCGTACGCCGACCAGGCGCGGCTCGCCTCGGCCGCGGCTTTCGTGGAAAGCGGCCACTTGAGTCGTGGCGCCGCGGAACTCACCGCCGTCATGCAGCACCCGCACGACCCGCTGCTCGGGATGATCGCCCGCCTGCGCCTGGCGCGGGTGCAGATCGCCCTGCACCAGCCGCAGCTGGCGCTGACCACCCTGGCCGGCGTGAACCCGGGAGCGTTTGCACCGCGCTTCGACGTCGTGCGCGGCGACGCGTATGCGGCCCTAGGGCACAAGCGTGAGGCGCTCGAGGCGTACCGCCTGGCCCACGCCAGCAACACCGGCGGCGGGACGGGCTCACAGCTGCTGGCACTCGAGATCTCCGAACTCGAGGCCAATCTGCCCGCCAAACCGGCCCAGGCGGGCGCCGCGCCGAGCGGCAAATAGGACAGGCCGAACCGAACCCGAGCAGGATGAGACTCTTGCATACACACACACCACGATCGATGCGTTTCTGGGCTGCCGCGCTCGCGGCCGCCGTGCTGCTGGCGGCGTGCTCGCACAAGGGGGTGGATCAGCCGGCCAAGCTCGCGCCCATCAAGGCGACGCTGCGTGTTCGCAAGATCTGGACCGCCTCGGTCGGCGGCTTCCATCTGTTCAATTTCTGGGGCTTCGGCGACAGCAAGACGCGGACGCTGCTGCTCGGCCTGCGACTCGCCGTCGCAGGCGACCATCTGTTTGCCTCCGGGCATGACGGCGTCGTCGCCGCGTTCGATGTCCACACGGGACGGCAGCTGTGGCGTACCGATACGCACGTACGGCTCGGCGGAGGACCGGCGGTGCACGGCGGATTGCTGGTGGTCGGCGGCAGCGATGGGCAGGTGCTCGCGCTCAATGCCGGTAACGGCAAGCTGCTGTGGAAAGTCCGCCTCACCGGCGAGGTGATTTCCGCGCCGGCCGTCTCGGGGCAGCTGATCGCGGTGCGCACCATCGACGGGGTGCTGCACGCGCTGTCCCCCCAGGACGGTCACGAGCTGTGGGAGACCCAGCAGCACATGCCGGCGCTGTCTCTGCGCGGTGCGGCGATCCCGGTGATCACCGATCACATGGTGATCAGCGGTTTCGCCAACGGCAAGGTGCTGGCCGTGAATACGGCCGACGGCTCGCAGGTCTGGCTCGCGACGATTTCCGACCCCAGTGGTCGCACGGCGATTGAACGCCTGTCGGACGTCCACGGCGCGGCGATCGTCGCCGGCAAGGATGTCTACACGGTGGGCTATCACGGCACCGTCGACATGCTGGCGCTGAAGAGCGGCCAGCCCTGGTGGACGCACAAGGCCTCGAGTTTCCGCGGTCTGGCCCTCGGCGAGCATGCTGTCTACCTCAGCACCGAGGACGGCACCGTGGAGGCGCTCAACCGCAAGAACGGCGCGGTGCTGTGGCATCAGCCCGCGCTGCGCTATCGCGCGCTCACCGCTCCGGCGGTCAGTCCCGATGGCATCGTCGTCGCGGACTTTCAGGGCTACGTTCACTGGTTGAACAAGCAGACCGGGGCGTTCGAGGCGCGGGTAGAGAGCGGCGGGGTGCGGGTGTCGAATCCGCCGGTCGCGATCGGCAACGAAGTCATCGTGATCAACGACGTGGGCAGCATCACGGCCTACCGCGTCTCACCGCGCAACTGACCGCCAGAGGACGCAACCAGCGCCCATGCTGCCCATCGTCGCTCTGGTTGGTCGACCCAACGTCGGCAAGTCCACCCTGTTCAACGTGCTGACCGGCACACGCGACGCCATTGTCGCGGACGTGCCGGGCCTCACCCGGGACCGCCAGTACGGCTTCGGGCGGGTCGGGCCCGTGCCCTGTGTCGTGGTCGACACCGGCGGCCTGATCGAGAACCCGAGCGGGATCGAGGCGCAGATGCGCGCTCAGACCGAGCGGGCGGTGGCCGAGGCCGATCGCCTGGTGTTCGTGGTCGATGCACGCGCCGGCTTGACACCGCAGGACCATTTCGTGGCGCGCGAGCTGCGCCGCTGCGGCAAGCCGGTGACCGTCGCGCTGAACAAGGCGGAGGGCCTGGACAGCGAGATCGCCGCGGCGGAATTCCACGCGCTCGGATTCGGTGAGCCGCTCGGAATCTCGGCCAGTCACTCGCAGGGCTGCGAGACGCTCATGGAGCGCGCGCTGGAAGGACTCGAGGCGTCGGAGCCTGGTGCCGAGGATGATCAGGCGGTGCGCATCGCGGTCATTGGCCGGCCGAATGTCGGCAAGTCGACGCTGGTCAACCGGTTGCTCGGCGAGGAGCGGGTCATTGCGAGCGATCAGCCCGGCACGACGCGCGACAGCATCCTCGTGCCGTTCGAGCGCGACGGGCGGCGCTTCCTGCTCATCGACACGGCCGGGGTGCGTCGCCGCGCGCGTGTCGAGGACACCGTCGAACGGGCCAGCGTCGCCAAGACGCTGCAGGCCATCGACGAGGCGCATGTGGTCGTGCTGGTGCTCGATGCCCACGACACCGTGGCCGAGCAGGACGCGAGCGTGCTCGGCATTGCCTTGCAGCGGGGCCGCGCGCTGATCATCGCGGTCAACAAGTGGGACGGGATTGAGCCGGAACAGCGCGAGGCGATTCACCGCCAGCTGTCATTGAAGCTCGATTTCGTCCCGTTCGCGCCTCTGCACTTCATCTCCGCTCGCCATGGCACGGGCGTTGGCGAGCTGGTGCATTCCACGCTGCGCGCCTACGAAGCAGCCATGCGCGAGATGCCGACACGCGAGCTGACACGCACACTCGAACACGCGATCACCGCGCATCAGCCACCGCTGGTGCACGGCCGACGGATCAAGCTGCGCTACGCGCATCAGGGCGGCCGCAATCCGCCGCGGGTGGTGATTCACGGCAACCAGACATCCTCGGTGCCCGGCGCCTACACGCGCTATCTCACCAACGTGTTCCG
>JAJXWE010000003.1 GCA_021781775.1 Pseudomonadota bacterium
AGTAGCCGCCCGCCCGATAGTGGGGGGGGGGGCGGTGGACTATCCAGATGGATGGAGCGGATTACGAAATAGCGCGTCTACCGCTTCTTATGAAGTAGTACGACTTCTTGGCTGCCAGGCGTTTCGCCACGCTGGTCGGAGTACCACCGACGACCCGGGACAGTCCGCCACAACCTGCCGTCGCCCTGGCTGCGCAACGTTCGCAAGTACGCCTCTACGAATCCTGCTTTTTCCATTGCTTCGAGGTATCGAGGGAGCTGCCACGTGGGATCTGAAAACGCGACCATCTGTACAACAACTGTTCGGCGATCAGCAACGGCTGCAACGGACGCCATGCTCGCTCTGATTTTATCAAAGTAGGTCTTGAGTTTCGGGTAGTTCCGATCACCCATCGTGTAGTAGCTACTTCCTGCGCCATCCAACTTGTTCGCGATTATGAATGGAACCGGGGACTCTCTACCACCGCCCACTTGCCATCGATGGTAGAGCACATGGATCCCTGGATACGGCGGAGACGTCAAAACCAACCGCGGCACACCCGCAGCTCTAAGCAGAGGCTCATGTTCGAGCCCAGCCGCCGAACGATTCAGAATTCGTAAGTCTGATGAGCCACCACAATTGCGGACAGCAACCGAAAACTCCCGTGCGCCCGCGATCATTTTCCCCGCGTAATAGAGAAGTCGTTCCCGGAATTCGCAAATTGTTGGAGGGGCTTTGCGCCCATCGAGTGCCCACTGCGCAGTTCTTAGAATAACGCATCGACCAAAGGCCTCAAGTCGCTCGCAACCTACTCGCTGCACACTGTGAAGTGTTTGCTCTATGCCTTTCCTGATACGCCACCGGGACGCGTGGTCGAGGTGCTTGTAATAACCCAATTCCGCGTAGTCGGTCAGCTTCGCAGACGCTTTGTGGATATTGATACACTTTGCGGCCCGGGCGGCCCAGGCAGACAAGCGCTCCAGATCATCTTCATCTAGCAATGTCGTTTTTACAGTTGCAACAAACTCCGCGAGCGCACTAATATCCACGCCAATCACGCGCCTACCGAGCGCAAGGGCTTCGACGAGGGTGGTACCTCCTCCCATGTGGTTGTCCACCACAAGATCTCCCGGCTGGGTAAAAGCGCTAATCGCAGCCCTCGCAAATGCTGGGCTGAACCTCGCCGGATACTTGTAGAACCCATGCGTTAGCCCGCGGACCGGGGCTAGGTCACGTGCACCAGCAACGAGCTGCTGTTGCTCATCGGCCGACAACTCAAGAACTTCGGAACTGACAGCACTTCTTTCGTCCCCGAGCAAGAGGCAACTACGAGAATGCAACGTAGAGGTTGTGTTCATGTTCGTTACCGTCCCCTACCGGTCTTTCTTGCCGCAAGCCACTCACGAACGGCTTCTTCAGTTATCTCGTAGGCGTTCCGGTCGTCATCCAGAGCCGCTTTCTTCAGTTGCTTAATTACGTCTGGATCCAAGTAAACCAAGAGCTGCTTCCGGCCATCAGACCGTGCGCTGGTTCGTGGCGCTGTCTTGGCCTCTTTTTGCGACATTCGACCTCGAGATATCTAGATAGCTGGCCAGCTAGCCATCTGAATATCTCATGACGCAACGAAATGTACAAGGAATCGGGCACCTTCGTCTGAACGTGTTCGGCTCCTGCGGAGCAGCCTCAATGGTGAGGCAGGTGACGTCGCAGTGCTGCGGCGGCTCTCTCCAAATTGCATATCCGTCGGACTTCATGACCGATCGCGGTTTTCGCACTGCATCATGCGGTCTCACACATAGTTGGTGGCCCGCTTGGACCGATTTCCGCCGGAGTCGTGGGAACCGATGACAGCTGGGTCGCTGTCGACCAGTGAGCGGTATCCTCCTTCCATCAACTCCCCCGCCCTGCGGATGAGATACCGTAGCTGAGCGCGGAGGGCGCTATCTGGCTGCCAACCGCGGGCGACGGCCCTGACGCCGAACAGGGCAACCGCAAGCTCTCGCTGAGTGCCCTCGGCAGCGAGGCCATCGAGCACCTGCAGGGCCCGGACGTGAAAGACATCCGCACGGCCGGGACGATCGGACGGAGGCGCATGGCCCCGTCCTGAGACAGGCGTGAGTGCTCGAAACCCGGTCAGCGCCGTCCAGACGGCGCGCTCGTCGGCGGCCGCGGGGATCTGAGAGGCGAATCGATCCCCCTCCCTTAGATTGCCTCCGAGCCGCACCTGCACCGCTTTTGCGGATGAATTGACGACCAGCCGAATCCGCTCTCCCTCCCCGACCAAGATCTTTCGCCCGGCGAGTCTCCACAGCGAAAAGCGTCCACCCCCATCCATGTCTGTCTGCGCGTGACCCATCGCATCGCGCACCAGAGTGACGGGCGCCGAATCGTCGATCACCCACACCGGCAAGACCTCCCGCGCATCGATCCGCGGATCCATAAGCGACGCCAAGCCCCACCGCGCTGCGATACGTTGCGATGGGCTGCGACGATGATGCATCCAGTCGCACACGTACCGCGGATTACGGCGTAAGTACTCCCACGCCCGTGAGGCGGGCGGCAGGTGCAGCACGTACACGTACGCTGCGGAACAGGCCCAGGATGCGTCCATGTCGAAGGTCGAACTTCACGTCGTTCTTCAACCTCCGACACCAACGGCGGCTCTGGCGTCCGCTTTAGCGCAGATTCAGCAAAATTGGAAGCCCATATTGCTCGTGTCTTTGCGCAGTTATTCACCCAACAGTCCAAGGACGTCCAGGGATGTCTGGTGAAATAGGATCTTGCTCTACCCGGCATTTCTGCACGAAACCACACGAAATCGGACTAGTCTTTTCCCAGTCAATGGTGTATTGCTGGAAACGTTCATATTGACGTTTGACGCCCTCGTCCGAGGGCGCGTGTTCGAAGGACGTAGCAACATGCAGTTAGTCAAACAGGCTGATACTCCTCGCGCGGCTTCGCGTCCTATCCGACCGATCGAGCTGCGGCAGTACCGGTATTTCGTCGTCCTCGCCGAGGAGCTGCACTTCGCTCGCGCGGCCGAGCGCCTGAACGTCGGCCAGTCGAACCTGTCGCGGGAGATCCGCTCGCTCGAACACCAGATCGGGGACAGGCTCTTCTACCGCACCAGCCGTCACACCGAGCTGTCGGCTGCAGGCGAACAGCTCCTCGAAAATGCTCGGCGCGTGCTCGCCACGGAAGAACACGCCCGACTCGCAATCGGCGAGTTCAAGCGCAGCGCAAAAGAGCGGCCCCGCATCGGGATCTGCGAGCGCGTCTCCTGCTCCCGGATCGCAGCTGCTCTCGTAGATTGGCGCCGCATCAATTCCCTCGTGGACCTGCGGATCGTCAGCCGCACCGGCCGCGCACTTCTCGGCGAGCTCGAGGCCGGCCTGCTCGATGCGGGGATCACCGGCATGCGCGTCACCGAACCCGGCTTGGCGGCCGATCTGCTCTGGAGCGACGCATGGGTAGCCGCGTTACCGAAAAATCACTTTCTCGCGTCGGGGCGAGCGATTGAGCTCGTTGATCTCGCTCGCGAGCCACTCGCGATCTTTGCGCCGGATCCCAGCGACACGGTCGCGCGACAGGTTCTCGATCGAGTGCCGACGGTCGACGAACCGCTGTTCATCGCCGAACGCCCGTCGACCTCCCTGGCGCTCATGACCTGGGTCGAGGCTGGATGTGGCATCGGCCTTCTCACAGCCTCGCAGGGAGAAGGTGTGGCGCATCGGAACGTGGTCCTTCGGCCGCTTCGCCGCGGACTCCCGCCGGCCGAGGTACGCCTCCTGCGCAGCGACTCGGCGCCCTCCCCGCTGCTGGCAGGACTGATTGAGTGCTTGCGGGCGAGACGGCTGTGAGTGCTCGCGTCGCGCAGCGATGGCACGCAGGAATGCCACGATCGGGTTCTCGGTGTCGATGGGTCTGTGTCACACCGTGGCAATGTCCCTGTCGGCTATAATCGCACCCCGTGGCAAATGACAGCCTCGCCGTACTGATCTCGGCCACCGCCTTCGCGGCGGAAAAGCACCGCAACCAGCGGCGCAATGGCGCCGAGGCATCTCCGTACATCAACCATCCGATAGCACTCGCGAGCGTCCTGGTGAATGAGGCAGGCGTCGGTGACGTTTCCATTGTCGCTGCGGCCCTGCTTCACGATACGATCGAGGACACTTCCACGACGGCTGAGGAACTCCTCGAGGTCTTCGGTGAAGCGATCGCCGGCCTGGTGCTCGAGGTGACGGACGATAAGTCGCTGCTGAAGGACGACCGCAAGCGGCTGCAGATCGAGCACGCACCGGATCTCAGTCCGGGGGCGAAGCTCGTGAAGTTCGCGGATAAAATCTGCAACCTGCGAGATGTGCGCCGGACGCCACCGACGGACTGGTCGCTTGAGCGCCGGCGCGAGTACTTCGACTGGGCGAAGTGCGTCGTCGACGGTCTGCGTGGCGTTCACAGCCGACTCGAGCAGCTGTTCGACGCCGAGTACGCCGAGCGACCGTAGCAGATTGCCCAGGACCTCGGCCGGCAAGCGCTCCGCCCTCCCCGCTGCTGTCAGGGTTGATTGACTGTTTGCGGGCGAGCAGGACGTGAACTCTCGCGCCGCATCACCGCTTTGAATGCCTTATCGCGCAGGATGAACTGCGTGAGCATGTGGGGAATGAGATCGGCCGCCAGCACCGTCTCGCCCCAGGTCTCACTGTGCAGCGCCGCATAGCGATCCAGCTGAGTCCTGAGACCGACCGGCACGGTGATGGTGAGCTTGATGGTATCGGTGCTGGGCAGCGGCCCGAGTCGAAGCTTCGTGTTCACGGAGAGTCTCTCCCTTCAGGGGCTCGAGAAATCATCATCGGGATAGGGACGCAGGATCAGATCCTTGTTCACGATCACCCGCACCGGATATCCAGGGCGGATGGTGATCGTCGGCTGGATATCGAGATTGCGCCGCGTGATCTCCTGGCCCACCTGATTCGTGGTGCCCTGCAAACCCTGGAGTGAGGCGTATAGCACGGACTGGGAGCCGCCGTACTGACCGGGAACGGCGAGCTCCGCCGCGGCCCCGAGCAGCGTCGAGACAGCGGCTCCCGCAACCAGGCGATTCCAGTGCCAGTCGACCCTGTCCTCAAGCCCCTCGTAGCCCTCGGCGTCGGTGCCCGGCAGCCGGTCGAGCACGATGGATGATCCATCCGGAAGGATGAGCCGCGTCCACACGAGCAGCACCCGACGCTGTCCATAAGCCACCTGGCTGTCATATACGCCGAGCAGACGCGACCCCTGCGGAATGAGCAGGATCCGCCCCGTCACCGTGTCGTAGACGTTCTCAGTGACCGTGGCGATGATGTTGCCTGGCAGGTCCGAGTCGATCCCGGTGAGGAGCGCCGCCGGGATCAACGTGCCTGCCAGCAGCTCGAAGGGCGATCGTGGTGTCACGAGATGGCCCGATGCGTAAATCCGGGTATCGGCTCTTCCGCCGAGGAACGCCTCCTTCTGCGCCTGAGCGCTCGGAGCCACGCTCGCACGCGCTGCCATGCTTCGTTCACCACCCAATCCTTCGCCGACATGCGCGGCGATCGCCTCGGCCGCCGCCAGACTGGGTGCCTGTGCGGCCGCACCCGCGGACGCCGAACCCGCCGCCGGAGTCGGCTGCTCCCTCAGATGCACGAAGAGTTGCGCCTTCGTCGCTTCCTGCGCCTCGCGTTCGTTCTGCAATCGCTCCGCACGGATCTCGTCCTCCTCGGGATTCGGCTCGAACGTCGGTTTCTCGGGCAGCTCCGGGATCCCGGCCGCGCGCTCCTCCTTCACGACTGCCGGCCCGAACTCCCCGGTGGGCGCGCCGAGCTGCGGGACGGTTCGAATGCTCGCGTAGCTGCGCGGCATGGCCGCGAGCCCTCGCGCATGGGCGACCTGCGTGGGCCCGGCGACCTTCGGCTGCTCGACCGGACTGCGCGGACTCGGACGCCGGAGTCCCACCATCGCCGCAATCAGCACCGCCACCGCAAAGATCGCCAGGATCGCCGCCAGCGTCTTCCGATTGAGGCGCGTCACCGGCCGAGGCCTCGCACGCAGCTCGAGGGCCGCGGCGTTTTCCTTCTTCGCCGCTCCCGGCAACGCGCCGGTCTCCGGTTCGCCCTCAGCCCTCTCAGTCACGTGCCGCCTCCCTGATTCGCCGTGCCGGACCGCAGGTCCGTCCGCGTGATGCGCACGATCTGCTGCGGCGCGGCGCCGAGACGGAGCTCCGCTGCCGCAAAGAGCTGGTCCACGATGTAGTACGGCGGCCGGACCTGATAGTTGACGAGCTCGCTCTGGCCCTTCGGCCCCAGGACGAAGAGCGGCGGCATCTCCCCTTCACCGATTCCTGGGGGGAATTCGATATACACCCTCCTGCCATCATCGAACGCGCGCACCGGACGCCAGGACGGATGATCGCCCGTTACCGCATACCGGAATCTCAATCTCGACAGCTCCAAGCCTGCGGCAACGGGTTCCGCCTGTTCCGCCGCCTCATTCGTCGCGCGCAGCGCGATCAACTGATCGAGCGGGTAGCGCCACGACACGGAGGCCATCCAGGTCTTGGGCGTGGAGACAAGCTCGAGGTGATACGTGCGCCGAGAGGTGTTGATGACGAGATTCGTGTGCAGACCCATCTCGATGGGCTTCACGAGAATGTGCTCTCGCCGATCCGCCCCCGCACCGCTTGTCGTATCCCCGATCACCCAGCGCACGGTGTCACCCGCCGAGACCGAGATCAGGTGCTCGTCCTTCTCGAGCGCGATGTCCGTGACCCGCTCCGGACTCGTGTAGACCTCGTAGAGCGCCCCGTCCGTATACGGCCACACCTGCATCGCATTGATGAACTCCGATCGCGACGGCTGGATGAGCGCAGCCGCGTTGGCCTCCCGCACCTGCCGTTTCGGATCCTTCGTCTCCGGCGCCGGCGGCGGCAGCAAGTCCGGTTTGAATTTGAGCTGTCCCGGGAGCGGCAGTGCCTGCGGCACCTCGATGATCTTCACGGGAGCCGGCGGAATGGCGATGCGCTTGGCCGCAACAAAGTGGTCGAGCGAGATGCTCGGAGCGGGACGCCGGCTGGCGCAGCCGGCGAGCGCGCTGCTCGCGGCAATCAGCGCGACGAGAAGCGCCGCGCGAGGTCGAGTTTCTGCAGTCACTTGGAGTCTCCAGTGGATTGCACAGTGCTGAGATCACGGCTCCAGTCGAGCCCGTCGATGTAGATGCCCAGCGGGTTCTTGCGCAGACTCACAACGTCATGCGGCGTGTGGATCACGATCGTGAGGATCCCCGTCCAGTGTTCGGTCGACGCGAGCGCGCCGTTCGCGTAGGACTGCTCGATCCACTGCGCCTGGAAGGAGCTCCCGGACACGCGCACGATGCTCGTGACCTGAACAGTCACGGAGCGGCGCCCCACCTGCGCGAAGGGATTGTTCGCGCGCGCGTAGGCGTTGAGCATCTCGGAGCCTCGAGGCGTCACGTAGTCGTAGGCCTCGAGCCAGTTCTCCCGCAGCACGACCGGATCCAGCGGCACCGAGCGCACGTCCTCGATGAAGCGCGAGAGGTAGTAGGCGATCTCCGCGTTCCTCGGGTGATAGGCCTCCACGGCAGGTCCCACCCCGAGCACCTGCCCGGTCCGATCGACCTCCACGACGTACGGCGTGATCGTCGATCGACCCGAGTACCAGCTGAGACTGCCGGCCATGACGAACGCCAGGCCCAGCGCCCCGAACGCCATGAGCCTCCAGTTCCTGGCCTGCACCCGGGCCGAGCCGATCCGCTCGTCCCAGAGCTGCTGGGCCGCCTGGTAGGGCGTCTCCGGAATCGGCGTCTTCGAGTACCGGACGCTGGCTCTCTTGAACGGCATCATTCGTCCTTCCTCTCGCCGAGAGTGGGGTGGGGACCGGAGACGGGCCTGTCGGCCGAACGCACCGCGTTGGCGGCCGTGCGCACGCCCTGGGAAGATTTGGATCTCAGGCGCTGCGCCCAGGTCGGCGCACCGGATGTCTGGCCCTGGGTGCCGGCACCTGCTGCGCCTCCCGTGCCCGCCCGCACGGCTTGCTGACCCACGGCCCGCGCGCCCTGGGTACGCACCGCGGAGCCGACACCGCGCGCGAGGCGACCGGCAGCCCCAACTGACCCCGCACCGACGGCGGCGGCGGCAACGGCAACCCCGCCGCCCGCGAGCATCGTGCCCGCCGCGGCTCCGGCGCCGAGCTGCGGTCCACCGGACACCAGTCCCGTGGCGATGCCCGGCCCATAGATTCCAAGCCCCAGGAGCGAGAGCGACCCCAGCATGATGGCGAGCGCCGTGTCGATCGTGAGCGTCTGTCCGGCCGGCACCGTGAACTGACCGAAGAGGTTCGTCCCGATGCCGACGATCACCGCGAGCACCAGGATCTTGATCCCTGCCGAGACGACACTCCCGAGCACCCGCTCGGCGAGGAACGCCGTCTTGCCCCAGAGTGCGAAAGGAACCAGCACGAAGCCGGCGAGCGTCGTGAGCTTGAACTCGATCAGCGTCACGAAGAGTTGCACGGCCAGGATGAAGAAGCTCAGGATCACGACCAACCAGGCGAGCCCCAGCACCGCGATGGTGTCGAAGTTGGTGAAGAGACTCGGGAACCCCACCAGATCGCTCATCTGCTTCAGGATCGGCCGTCCGGCCGTGACCCCGACCGCGGCCAGCTGGCCGGGTCGCAGCAGATTGCTTGCCGTGAGCGTCGAGCCCGACGCGACCAGCCCAAGACCCGCGAAGGAGCGCAGGAGGATGGTCGCGAGCGAATTGAAGTTCGAGAGGATGAAGACGAACGCCCCGATGTAGAGCGTCTTCTTGATGAGCCGGGCGATGACATCCTCCGTCCCGCCCATCGCCCAGAAGAGCCCGGCGAGCGTGATGTCGATCGTCACCAGCGTCGCGGTGAGGAAATGCACCTCGCCCGACAGCAAGCCGAAGCCGCTGTCGATGTACTGCGAAAAGACGTTCGTGAACTGGTCGATGATGCCGAGATTGTTCATGACACCCTGCTCACGTCGGTCCCTGTTCGCTGGCGCTCATCGATACGATTGCCTGCAGAAGTGACCAACCACAATCTCAATTCCCCGAGAGATCGATGGGCTCCGGCGTGTACTGGGTGCTCGAGGTCATGAACCGACTCCGCACCGCCCGGGCTCGCGCCTCAGACTCGACGATCCGCGCCTCCTCGAGCGCGACCGCGCGATCCTGAGAGATGGCGATCTGCTGGCTCTGCATGACCTGGCGGACGCGAAGTCCCAGAAGCTGGTTCGTCGCCTGGATCGCCTGCAGGCTCCCGACCGCAGAATTGCTCCGCGTGAGCACGTCCGAAAGAACGGACTCATCCGAGGGCAGGTTCTGCTTCGCCTGCGTCTGCACCTCGATCGCGGTGCCGAGCGCATCCAGCGAGCCCGTCCACCGTGCAAGCTCCCCAGAGTCGAGCTGGCTTGGACTCACCGCGGCGCCGTAGGCTGCCGGGTACTGCTGCGCAAGCTGCTGCTGCGTGACGTGGAGATCGAAACTGATGCCCTGCGCCTGATCGAGCAGCTGCTCGGTGGCCGCGTAGGTCGCCTGCAGCTGGGTGAGCGCAGTGAAGTTGAGACCCTGAAGGTTCTTGCCCTGGTTCAGCAGCATCTGCGCCTCGTTCTGAAGCTCGAGCACCTGGTTCTCGATCTGGGTCAGGGTGTGCAGCTCCGTGAGCATGTTCTGCACGAAGTTGGACGGGTCGAACACGACCCACTGCGCGATGGCCTGCTCCGATGCCATGAGCATCGTGACGAGCACCAGGGATACCGCGATCTTCTTCACAAGACCCTCCTTCACGCCCCAGGCGTGTCGGTCAACAACAGGGCTCACGGTGTGGCCAGCCCGGCAGAGAAGTCCGCAATGAGCCGCGAAGCCCAATCGAGCCCTCGCCGGGCGAGCCACTCAGCTGCGAAAGCCTCCGGAGCGGCACGAGATGCGATCTCGTCGATCGCGCGCTGATCCTCGGGTGTCGACGCCGCCGCGAACGCCAGTGCAACGGGTCCCAGTCCGAGATCGAAGAGCCGGCAGCCGAGACGCGACTGGTAGTAGTAATCGCGCTTCGGCCTCGCATGGGCGAGGATGTCGATCTGCCGGTCGTTCAAGCCGAAACCCTGGTACACGGATTTCAGCTGCGGCTCCATCGCCTGCGGCGAGGGCAGGAAGATCCGCGTCGGGCAGCTCTCGATCAGCGCCGGCGCGATGGTTGAGCGCTGGATGTCGGCGAGCGACTGGGTCGCGAAGATGACCGAGACGTTCTTCTTGCGAAGCGTCTTCAGCCACTCCCGGATCCGCCCGGCAAAGACCGGATCATCCAGAAACACCCACGCCTCATCGAGAACGAGCAGCGTCGGAGCGCCGGTGAACCGCTCCTCCAGACGGTGGAACAGGTAGGTCAGGGCCGGCAAGACGGCGCTTCGCGTGTGCATGAGCTCTTCCATCTCGAACGCCTGCACGGAAGCCACGCTGAGATGCTCCTCTTCGGCATCGAGCAGCCGGCCGAAGGGACCATTCAGGGTGTAGGGCTGCAGCGCCTGGCGGAGCGGGTTCGACTGCAGGAGAACCGACAATCCCGTGAGCGTGCGCTCCGGTATCGGCGCCGAGGCGAGGCTGCCGAGCGCCGACCACACGGCCTCTTTTACCTCCGGCGTGAGGGGCACCTCCTCGTGATGCAGGAGCCCGGCAATCCAGTCCGCCGCCCAGGCGCGCTCCGTCTCGTCGTCGATCCCCGCAAGCGGCTGGAAGGCGATCGCCCCATCGGCACCGAGGTCGTAGTGCTCGCCGGCGAGAGCCAATACCGTCGCGCGCACCGACCGGCCCTTGTCGAAGACGAAGATCTGCGAGCCCGGATAGCGGCGGAACTGCAGGACCAGCGTCGCGAGCAGCACGGATTTCCCGGCACCGGTCGGTCCGACGACAAGAATGTGGCCGACATCGCCGACATGGGTCACGAGCCGGAACGGTGTCGAGCCTTCCGTGCGCGTGACCATGAGCGGCGGACCGCCGAGGTGCTCATTGCGCTCGGGTCCCGCCCAGACGGCCGAGAGCGGGATGAGGTGTGCGAGATTTGCCGTCGAGACGAGTCCCTGACGCACGTTCGCGTAACACTGCCCGGGAATAGTGCCCAGCCATGCCTCCACCGCGTTCAACGTCTCGGAGATCGCAATGAATCCGCGGCCCTGCACCACTCTCTCGACGGCCTTGCGCTTATCCTCGACCGCCGCCGGATCGCGATCGGCGACGACGATGCTCGCAGTGAGATACCCGAAGCCCATGGCATCGCTTCCGAGCTCCTGCAGCGCCGCGTCGGCATCGACCGCCTTGTTGGTGGCATCGGAGTCGACGAGCGGACTCTCCTGCTGGAAGATCGTCTCGCGCAGGAGCGTCACGATGCCCTTGCGCTTGGCGAACCACTGCCGGCGGATCTTGGTGAGCTCCCGGAGCGCTGCGGCTTTATCGAGAAACAGGAACCGCGTCATCCACCGATAGCCGAAGCCGAGGCGATTCAGGTCATCGAGCATCCCGGGCCAGGTCGATGCGGGTAGGCCGCGGACCGTGATGACCCGGAGGTGCACGTCGCCCAAGACCGGCGCGAGGCCTCCGGTCAAAGGCTCATCTGCCAGCAGCGAATCGAGCGCGAACGGCACCTCCGGGACCGCCACCGAGTGACGGCGCGCCGAGACCGTGGAGTGCAGATACGTCAGCGTCTCCCCATCATCGAGCCAGTGGACCTCGGGCATGACCGCCTCGAGAAGCCCGAGGAAGCGATCTGTCTCGGTGATGTACGCCGCAAGCTGATCCCGCCAATCAACCAACGTGCGCTCGGCTGACTCGTAGAGAAGCCGGCTCGCGCGAGCCTTTACCTCCCCGGGCGGAAGATAGACGAGAGTCAGCGTGTAGACGCTCTCGAAGTGCGAACCTGCCTCCTCGAACGCACCGCGACGCTCCTGGTCGATGAGCCACGAGAGTGCATCGGGGAAAGGAGATTCCGGATAGCCCTGTGCCTCGAGCCGGTCCGCCTCAACGAACAGTGCCCAGCCCGACCCCAGCCGCTTCAGGGCGTTGTTGATCCGCGAGGTGGCGAGCGTCAGGTCGAATTCGGTCGAGCTATCGAGATCGGGACCCCGGAATCGCGCACAGCGCAGGAACGAGCCATCCTTGTTGAGCACCACCCCCGGCGCGACGAATGCCGCCCAGGGCAGATAGTCCGCCAGGCATGCGGGACGCTTGCGGTATTCGGCCAGGTTCATCATGTGCAGTCCCTTCCCTACGGCTCGAGGTGACTCGGGTACTTCACGTGCCGGGCGAAGACCTCGACGAACTGCGAGTCCGTCCGCGCCGCCCACACCGCGAGCGTGTGTCCGATCACGAAGAGCACCAGCCCGGGGAGCCAGAGCTGCAGCCCAATCCCGACCGCGGCGGCAAGCGTGCCGTTCACGATCGCGACCGTCCGCGGCACGCCGGCGAGGAAGATCGGCTCGGTGAGAGCCCGATGGAGCGGCACTTCGAAGTCGTTGGTAACCATGAGGATTCCGGCCAGACCTCAGGAAACGATCGCGCCGCCCGCGAAGTTGAAGAAGGTCAGGAAGAAGGAACTCGCCGCAAAGGCGATCGAGAGCCCGAAGACGATCTGGATCAGCCGCCGGAATCCGCCCGAGCTGTCCCCGAACGCCAATGTCAATCCCGTCACGATGATGATGATCACCGCGACGATGCGCGCGACCGGCCCCTGGATGGAGTCCAGGATCGACTGCAGGGGCGCCTCCCACGGCATGTTGGAACCGGCGGCGAACGCCGGCGTGCCGTAAAGCCCCGAGACGAGAAGCGCAAAGGCGCACGCAAGAACGTGACGGACACGGCGCAAGCGATGTGTGTTCATGATCGGTTCCCGTGACGATGGGAGGTGGAGTGAGGGACTGCGGGCTCGAGGTAATACCCCTGCGCGTCGAATCCGGTGACCCAGGAAAGCTCCTCGACGCGCCGGGCGCGCCCGCGGCCGGCGAGAAAGACAATCAGATCGACGGACTCGGCAATGAGCACCTGCGGGACGGTGACGACCACTTCCTGGATGAGCTGCTCGAGTCGAGTGAGCGCACCGCGCGCCGAACCCGCATGGATCGTCGCGATGCCGCCCGGATGGCCGGTGCCCCAGGCCTTCAGCAGATCCAGCGCCTCGCCGCCGCGGACCTCGCCGACCACGATCCGGTCGGGCCGCAGCCGCAGTGCCGATCGCACCAGGTCGGCCATGGATGCCAGGCCTCGCCGCGTCTGCAGCGGCACGTGATCGTCCGCCCGGCACTGAAGCTCCACGGTGTCCTCGAGCATGAGCACCCGATCGCCCGTGAGGGCGATCTCGAGGAGCAGTGCGTTCGCGAGCGTCGTCTTGCCGGTGGAGGTTCCACCCGAAATCAGGATGTTCTTCCGGTCCCGCACCGCCTCCTGCAGGACCAGGGCCTGATTCTCCGTGAGGATTTCCTCACTCACGTACTTGGTGAGCGGAATGACGCCCGCCGTGCGCTTTCGGATCGAGAAGGTGGGCCCGCGCACGATGGGCGGGAGCACGCCCTCAAAGCGCTCGCCGGTCTCAGGCAAGACGGCGGAGATGATCGGTGCCCCCGGATGAACTTCGAGGCGCAAGTGCGCCGCGACAAGCCGGATGATGCGGTCACCGTCCTCGCGCGAGAGACAGATGCCGGAGCGGCGCCGACCGGTGTCCAGCCGGTCGAACCAGAGCGTACCGTCCGGGTTCAGGAGGATCTCGACGACCTCGGGGTCTTCGAGCGCCTCGGCGATGGCATCGCCCATTGCGGTGCGCAGCATCCGTGTCTGCCGGCTCGTCACCACGGCGAGCGGCGAGCGATGCTCACCGCGCCGGCCTTGTCCGTTCCTCATGGCGATATCCGTCATTGGCCGCCCTCCCCCATCGCCTGCACAGCCTCCTCCGCCGCCGTCGAGTACTCCTTCCCATCGGCACCGAGTTCCTCCGTCAGCCGCCGCGCCAGGCTGTGGCCGCGGTGCAGGTGGCGACCCAACTGCTCGACGAACTGCTCGAAGCGCGCCCGCCCCTGCGCGCGAACGGTTTCCTGGTGCTCGGGAGGAACAGGCGTCGAGACGGTGAGGTAGTGCCGGATGAAGAGCGCCACCGCCTCGATGAGGATGGTCTGGTCGCGCTCGAGCAGATCGAACTGGTGCGTGAGCCGATCAAGACGGCGAGCAATGACGGCTTCCCGCTGATCAGCGCCCTCCGGAGAGAGGAACGAGGCGAGCGCAACAGCGACGATGCTCGACTTAGACAGTCCCCGCATGGCTGCAAGCGCGGAGAGCCGCTTCGCGTGCGCGGGCTGAAGGTAGAGATTCAGGCGCGCCCGGCTCATAGCGGCAGCCCGTCATCCGGATCGAGTGGAGCAAGCCGTGCGGCACGCTCGAAAGCAGGCTCAGGCTCGAAGAGCTCGCCCGTCTCGAAGTCGCGATCGAGATCGATGAGGCCCCCCAGCTCACGAGGTCGCGACTCCGCGAGCTCACCGTCGGTGACGCCCTCCTCGCGAGAAAGGCCGCCGCCCTCGTCCTCGACGCCTGCGATTGCCGCCGTGCCGCGGGGAACCTGGTGGTCAGCGGGGGGTAGAGGCGCTGCCATCCAGTCGTGGGGAAGCGGGGGCGGAGCATCACAGGTGCCGACAGCCGAGGGCGAAGGCGGCGGCAAGAGACGTTCGGTGAAGTTACGGTCCTCGAAGTAGCGGAGCTTCCGGGCCCGTACGGGCGGGTGTCCCGAGATCATGAGAATTTCCTCATCGGGCGGAAGCTGCATGACCTCGCCCGGTGTCAGGAGCGACCGGGCGGTTTCCTGGCGCGACACCATCAGGTGCCCGAGCCAGGGCGAGAGCCGATGTCCGGCATAGTTGCGCTGCGCACGAAGCTCCGTCGTGGTCCCCAGCGCATCCGAGATCCGCTTCGCGGTGCGCTCGTCGTTGGTCGCGAATGCCACGCGGACATGGCAGTTGTCGAGAATCGAGTTGTTCGGGCCGTAGGCCTTCTCGATCTGATTGAGCGACTGCGCGATGAGGAAGGCGCGCAGTCCATAGCCCGCCATGAAGGACAGCGCCGACTCGAAGAAATCGAGCCGTCCCAGCGCCGGAAACTCATCGAGCATGAACAGCACGCGGCGGCGTTTCGGCTGCCCGCCCTGCAGCTCCAGGGTCTCGGTCAACCGCCGGCCGATCTGGTTGAGCAGCAGCCGGATGAGCGGCTTGGTCCGGACGATGTCCGCCGGCGGAACGACGAGGTAGAGCGAAATTGGATGCTCGGCGTCGACCAAGTCCGCAATACGCCAGTCGCAGCGGCTGGTGACCTGCGCAACCGTCGGGTCCCGATAGAGCCCGAGGAAGCTCATCGCGGTCGAGAGCACGCCCGACCGTTCGTTGTCGGCTTTGTTGAGTACCTCCCGGGCGGCGCTCGCGACAACGGGATGTGGCCGATCGCCGAGATGATTCGTCGTCATCATCGCCCGCAGCGTCCGCTCGATGGGCTGGGCGGGATCCGAGAGCAGACTCCCAACACCGCTCAGCGTCTTGTCCTCGCAGGCGTAGAGGACATGGAGAATCGTGCCGACGAGCAGCGAGTGGCTCGTCTTCTCCCAGTGGTTCCGCCGCTCGAGCGCTCCCTCGGGATCGACCAGGATGTCCGCGATGTTCTGCACATCCCGCACCTCCTGCGCCCCGCGACGCACCTCGAGAAGCGGGTTGTACGCCGCGGAGCGCGCGTCCACGGGATTGAACAGCACACAATGGGAGAACCGTGCCCGCCACCCGCCAGTGAGCTGCCAGTTCTCGCCCTTGATGTCGTGGATCACGGCGGAATCCGGCCAGGTGAGGAGCGTCGGAATCACGAGACCCACGCCCTTCCCCGATCGGGTGGGCGCGAAGGCCATGACGTGTTCTGGGCCGTCGTGTCGGAGATACCGATGGCCCAGGCATCCGAGAAAGACGCCGGCTGACTCGGTGAGCCCGGCCCGTCGAAGATCCCGATGCTCCGCCCAGCGGGCCGATCCGTAGGTGGTCACCAGCTTCGATTGGCGAGCTCGCCAGACAGAACCCAGAATCGCTGCAATCGCCGCAAGCAGGCCGCTCCCGGCCGCAATGGCTCCGCCGAAGTCGAAGACATCGGGAGCATAGGGTTCGTAGGCATACCACCACTCGAAGAGGCGCCAGGGGTGGTAGACAGGGATGCCACGGATCAGGAACCACGGCGCACCCAGGCGCATCTGGTAGCCGAGCGCCGCGGCCGTCCACTCCGTCGCATACCAGGTGCCAGCCAGGACGATCCCGAATACGATCAGAATCTGGCCGATGAGTACCTTGGTGGGGGTCAAGCCGAAATTCCTCCGCTCCGAGTGCCGGCAAAGTGCTTGCTGGCGCGGGGAGATAGGATTTCGGAGATATCAGGTCAGATCAAAGTCCATGTTCGCAACATACGTGCACATCACGGAATCAATGGAAATCCCAGCGAACCTGCGAGATCTGCAGCGCGCGTCACGCGCTAAATGGCGTTCGAGTCGCGGCAGGCTGGATTTCGGATCAACGCCCGGACGGCTCGTTTGGCCCAGTTCATCCGCTGCCGCGTCAGAGCCATGACGCAGAAGTGCTTGCCCTCCAATCCGATTGCGGCTCGACCGTCCGCGCGATCGGCGTGCAGGAATCACGGAAATTTCATTGCGGGTTACCAGCCTCCTCGGAACGCCGAATCCCAGCATACTGAGTCCACCGGAAAAACTTCCGCAAAAATCGTGCTCCAAGAATCAGCGCGACCCCGAGAAGGATACGAACCGTGAAATACACACCCGAAGCTGCGAGATGCACCGCGGGCCACGTATCCACGACGTTTTGGGCCCATGCCGGCAAACTGGATACTACCACCCACACCCCGATCAACGCACATCCAGCCGCCAGCCAGACATCAGGAGTTGATGTCGCAGGACTCGATGGTGAATCCTGTATCTCGTGCGACAGCAGCTTACGCGCAACCACCCGTGGGAAACGCCAAAGCGCCACAGCGCCGAACACCCAAATCAACGCGATCGCTACCCCGAGCGTAATCCTGGTTGCCGACGCGCCCATGCCAAGCTCCGCGACCGCGAAATATCCAGTCCCCAACCCTGCAAGCAGCAACCATACCGCGAACAGGCGAACGCCGACGGCAATGCTCTGATGTGGCGTCACAAGCAAGATCTCCCGAAGAGTTGACCGATTGTGAACTTGTACCGCGATGCGATCAACGCGTTCGAAAAGGGCATTCCGGCTTTCGCCTCCCCTCCTGCAGCTGGCAGCGCGCCGCCGCCACCGACAACCAGCACTGGTGACCCCCTTCGCCCGTGCCCATTAGGGGCCAAGGGAACCTGATGCCGTAGCCGGATGATCTGTGAGCGGATCGAGGCTCCGCGCAACTGGCAACTGAGGCTGCCAGTTTCAGCATCCCCGAGATATACTTGGAGGCTCGAAAAAGGGGGTCCCGTAACTGAGAAAAACGTAGAAAACGCCAAGACTGCCGGCCGAAAGAAGTACCGTCCTGGACCATTCACGAGGATCAACCTGATCCTGGGGGTTTTCGCCTATAGCCTTTTGCCCCTGCTCGCCCAATGGACCGCAATTCACGCTCATCGCATCACGTTTGACGACTGGAAAGTCATCGTTGGCGAAGTTGTATTCCTTCAGATCGCACTCTGGTTTGCAACAAAGAGGTGCAGTAGCGAGAAGTTCTCGTTCTGAAAAGGTGTGTCACTGGTTGCGGGATACATGAGAACCGGATGGCTCTACACGGATATGCTATTGAGTCTTGCGTAAGTACGTGACCATATCAAAACATCTCCGCCTGTTTCCAGAATGCGGTCACGAGTGTGGCACGTCGCTGCATCGAGCGCAGGTTCCTGCGAGCGCGCTGGGCGAGGTCGGTGAAGTTCGCGGCGCAGTAGTTGGGCATGGCGTGATGTTTGAGGTAACCCCAGATGCATTCGACGGGGTTCATTTCCGGAGCGTAGGCCGGCAGACGCTCGAGCACGATGCGGCCACGCTGCGCCTCCACGTGGGCGCGCACGAGCTTCGAGCGGTGAGCCTGCA
>JAJXWE010000274.1 GCA_021781775.1 Pseudomonadota bacterium
GGTCTCGCCGGCTGCGAGTAACCTTGCGCCACGGCGACGACGCCGTTCCATCTCCTTCAGCTTCTGTGAGTGTCTCATCCGTACCTCGAATGTAACCATCCGAAGTACTTGGACCGCAAGAGCGGGGAAAAGTGTCACTCACTTACGCATTTCTCAATAGCTCGCCGGAGCGGATCGTGTGTCGGTCATGCATCCCTTCTCGAATCTGTCGCGGCAGGCCACGCCGAGCCCACGCTTACTCGTAAGCGCCAGGGGCGTATTCGTGACGGATGCGGAGGGAACGGAATACATCGACGCCTGCTCAGGTCTCTGGTGCGTCAACGTCGGGTATGGCCGCGAGGAACTCGCGGAGGTCATGGCGGAGCAGAGCAGGAAGCTGAGCTATGGGCTCTCTTTCGGCAGCTACTCGAACGAACCGCTCATCGAGCTAGCCGAGAAGCTGTTGCGCCTCGCACCGGACGGCATGTGCCGCGTCCTGTTCAACAATAGCGGGTCCGAAGCGAACGATGCGCAGATAAAGATCGTCAGGGCGTTCAACAACCTGCTGGGCAAGCCGACCAAGAAAAAGATTATTCCGCGCCACGGCGCCTACCACGGATCGTAGCTCGGATCTGGAAGCCTGACGGGTCACCACGTCGTCCACCAGCATTTCGACCTGCCCATGGCAGGCGTGCTGCACGCCGCCGCCTCCGACTATTTCAGGCGGCCGGACCGCGCGCAGTCAGAGGCGCAGTTCTGCGCGCAACTGCTGTCGTACCTCGAGGCGATGATCGACCGCGAAGGTCCGGAGACGATCGCGGCCTTTATCGCCGAGCCAGTCATGGGCTCCTGCGGCGTAATCATCCCGCCTGACGGGTACTACACGGCGGTACAGGATATCCTCGTCCGACATGACATCCTGCTGATTGCAGACGAGGTGATCACCGGGTTCGGGAGGCTGGGGCACTGCTTCGGCAGGCCGACCATGGGACTCAGGCCTGACCTCGTTACTTGCGCCGTAACCGGTAACTCTGCGGCGTTCTTTTCTGTAGGACGCTGGTGTGGACAATCGTTTGCTCGTGTAATGGAGAGGGCGAGCGATGCAGCAACAGAGGCGTGTGAGGCGGACCGGGGCGGCGTGGCGTGAGATTATTGCGCGCCAAGCCGAGAGCGGCCGACCGGCGCAGGTGTTTTGCCGCGACGAGGGCCTGTCACGCAGCGTATTTACGCGCTGGCGGTCGCGACTGACCGGGAGCGCTTCACGAGCGGTGACGCGACGTGCCCAGTCGAGGCAGACAGCGTTTGTCGAGGTCGGTGAGTTTTCGCAGTCGGCGGGAACGATTCGCCTGGAACTCGGTTCTGGGATCGTGCTGACGATCAGCCGCTGATGTTTTTCCCGGAGGGCCGCATCCGGGTGCACCTGTACGGCCGGCCGTGCGACATGCGCAAGTCCTATGACGGGCTATCGGCGCTGACGCGGCACGAGTTGGGGTGCGATCCGCTGGACGGTAGTTTGTATGTGTACGTGAACCGGCGCGGCACGCAGGTGAAGTGTTTGTATTGCGACCGCAGCGGCTTTTGCGTCTGGGCGAAGCGGTTGGAGTCAGGGCGGTTCATCGGCGATTGGCGTGCGGTGAGGACGATGGAGTTTGACTGGATGCAGTTCAAGCTCCTGCTCGAGGGGTTGGAGGTGAGGCGCGTGCGCAGGCGCTATTCGCTGCCGGCGCAGTGCAGGAAAAGCCTATAATTTACGGCACTTTCTTGCTACCGGCATGGTAGACTACGGGCTGTGTCAAGCGCATCGCCGGCCATCGCGACGAACCCCGAACTCGCCTCGTTGAACCTCGGCGAGCCCGCTGCGCTCGTGCGCACACAGGCCGAGACGATTGCCGAGTTGAAGGCCCGGCTCGCCTGGTTCGAGCGTCAGGTGTTCGGCTCGAAGAGCGAGCGGCTGAATCTCCTCGACGAGGGCCGCCAGTTGTTGCTCGGCGAGGTGGTGAGGACGGCTGAGGATCCGGCGCCTGCGGGCAAGGCGGTCGCGGCGCACGTGCGCCGTCCGGCACGTCGGGACGTCGCCGAGGCCGAACGGCTCGAAGGGGTCCCCTTCTTCGATCGCGATCGCGTGCCGGTCGAACGTATCGAGCTCGTGCCCGCGGAGATCCGATTTCTCACACCCGATCAGTACGAGGTGATCGGGCACAAGAGCAGCTACCGCCTGGCACAGCGGCCCGGCAGCTACGTGGTGCTCGAGTACCTGCGCCCGGTGATCAAGCGCAAGGATCCACAGGCCGGCGCGGATGCATCCGCGATCGTGTGCGCCCCGGCGCCGGCTGGCGTGCTGGAAGGCAGCCGGGCGGACGTGAGCTTTCTCGCCGGGCTCCTGGTCGACAAATTTCAGTGGCATCTGCCGCTGTACCGCCAGCACCAACGCCTTGGCGAGGCGGGTATCACGGTCAGCCGGCCGTGGCTGACGTAGCTTACCCAGGCGGCGATCGGGCTGCTCGCCCCGATCTACGAGGCCCAACTCGCCTCGATCCGCGACAGTCACCTGATCGCGATGGACGAGACGCCGATCAAGGCCGGGCGCAGCGGCCACGGCAAGATGAAGACGGCCTACTTCTGGCCGCTGTACGGCGAGCGCGACGAGGTGTGTTTCCCATACCGGCCGAGTCGCAACCACGAACACGTTGCCGCACTGCTTGGCGCCAGGCCGCGCCCGGGAACGGTGCTGCACACGGACGGGTACGCCGCGTACGAGGCCTATGCGAAGGCCACGAAGATCACGCATGCGCAGTGCTGGGCTCATGCGCGGCGCGAACTGTTCGAGGCCGAGGCGGCCGATCCTGAACGCGCCCGGATCGCACTCGAGTACATCGCTGAGATCTACGCGGTGGAGGAGCGGATCCGCGAGCGGGGGGCTCCAGGGCGAGGCCAAGCGCGACCAACGGGTACTAGAGGCGAAGCCGAAGGTCGAGGCGTTCTTCGCATTCGTCGACGCTGCGTTCGCCGAGCTCGGACTGTTGCCGGCCACACCGTTCACGAAAGCACTCGGCTACGTGCGCGAGCGCAAGGACGCGCTCTCGGTGTTCCTCGAAGACCCCGAGGTCGCACCCGATATCACCTCGAGCGTGCGCTGCGGGTCGTGCCCCTGGGGCGCAAGAATTGGATGTTCTGCTGGACCGAACTCGGCGCCCGTGACGTTGGCGTCGCGCAGAGCCTGATCGTTACTTGCCGTCTGCACGGCATTGACGTCTACACATACCTTGTCGACATCCTGCAGCGCGTCGCCGAGCACCCTGCCAACCGCGTCGAGGAACTCACGCCGCGGCGGTGGAAGCCATTGTTCGCCGACCATCCACTGCGATCGCCGTTACACGTCCGCCGAACGTAAATCCAGACGCCGCGTACTTAGCGGTTACGCCTGCGGGGCATTCTGGTGCGTGGAGTTGCGAAACACTTTCCACATATCCATGACGGCGAGACGAATGCGTTTGGCCTTCTTTCTCCCGAGAAATCGGTAGAACTGATCCATGCTTGCTTCGCTCCGGTCCTCCCTGCCGAACCAGATCGGGCGGCGCCTCTCCAGGTCGCTGACCACGATCCGGTAGGTGTGCCCCTTGCGGTTCGAGATCTCATCGATCCTGATCACCTTCGGGCCCGGGGTCCCTACGCGCCGGATCTGTTCGCGCATGTAGTCCATCTCGAGCCGCTTGACCGTCTGCCAGTCCAGGTGCAGCTCCTCCGCAACATCGCGGATGGTGCCACTGCGACAGCGGCGGCCGACGTACAGCGCAAAGCGCTTGGTGTGCAGCGCAGTGTCGACCAAAAAATCCAGCCGCTCGCGCTTCACTGCGCCACAGC
>JAJXWE010000275.1 GCA_021781775.1 Pseudomonadota bacterium
GAGGCGATGAACCAGTTCGCCATCGCCTATGGGGATCGATTCACGAGAAACTTCGGATAGCAGTAGACTGTTCCTGCCGCAATGGTCTCGCCCACCACGGCCGGCTATTGTGGCAGGAGTTTTTAAAACCGCCTCAAACACAAAAAAACAGACACTCCCCCGCGACCTCGTCGAACCCGACGACGTCCCAGATCTGCACCATGCCCTTCTGGCGGCCGGACATGTGTCCGAACAGGTTCGCCACGGTTGTACCGCCCGTGAGGAGCGCTGCGTACGGGGAGATTTCCTGGATCACGTAGCTCTTGCCCGTACCGCGCGGGCCGAGCTCGACCAGATTGTAATTGCGCTCGGCGAGCGGAATCAGCCGCAGCAGAAACAGCATCTTCAGGCGCCGGGACATCTCCCCCGGCTCGTATCCCATACTGCGCAGCATGAAATCCAGCCACTCGTCGGTCGTGAACTCCTTGCGGACCCGCCGATAGTCCTCGAGATCAAAGGTCGCGATCTGGATGGGCGTCAGCTTCTCGATCCAGAAGGGATTCTTGCCGCCGGCTTCCTCGTCGGATTCGAAGCGCACATCGACCTGGGCCCACACCCCGCCCATGACGAGCCGCTCGTACTCGCGCACATAGTGCTCGGGGATGTGCACGTACTTGTGGCCGAAATTCGTCACCTCCGCCCAGTAATCCGAATCCACGAGCCGCACCTTCACCTTATCGATGAACGAGTGGCGTCCCCGGTCCTTGACCGTCGCCTGCGCCTTCATGGATTCATCCGCGCGGATGTAATTCTGGGCGAGCGTGTCGTTGACGACCTTGAGGCCCATCTGGATCGCGACTTCGTCCGACGACGCGCAGTACTTGCCGAGCAGGAACTCGAGGACGAACACCGGCACATTGGCGCCGACTTTCACCTTGCGCACGAGGTCCTTGCGGACCACCTTGCCGGCGAAGAGACGATTGACCTTGTCGTCGAGCGCATCGCGCGCGGGGGAGGAGGCAATCATGGCATTAGGTTCCGAGTTCCACCGGGATGTCCGCCGGTGAGCGGTAGAGTTCGGCATCCGTGCGCGGATCCTGAATCACGATGCGAAGCGCGGGGACCCGATCGACATCGAGCAGGAAGGCGATCGTGGCAGGCTTGCCGGGCATGAGTTGCACCGTACCGGTCACCCCGTCGTGCGCGGCATCGACGGCCATGCCCACGCGGCCGACCTGCCGCCCTTCGGCGATGAGCAGCGGCAGCACCGTCTGCTCGCCGCTGAACAAGTCGCCCCGGAACTCGATCCCGACGCTGAAGATGCGATTGGTGATCTTCTCGGGCACACCGCTGACCGAGACCGATTCCTTGGCCGGCGCTTGGGCGGGAGCACCCCGGGAGCGCACCGTCAGCACCGGAATCAGGATCTCCTGGAGTGAGGTCGCCCCGTGATGGAAGGCCAGATCCCCACCGGCCCTGAAGACGCCGCAACCCCGGGGGAAGACGAACTCCAGATCCGACGCGTACCCGAGCGCGCTCGCCGCCACCCGCACGCAGCCGGCCGGCGTCCTGCCGCCTCGGCCGATCCAGCAACGCCGATGCAGCTCGATCGTCTCGCCACCCGGTGCATCGATTCGCATGGATTCCTCGCGCTCGGAGGCGAAGAGATGCCCGTGATCGGCCGCCACCACCGCCTCTGCGATACCGACGGCCACGAGCTTGCGAATGGCGCGGGCGAGATTGTCGATCACCGTGTCCATGATCTGCCGGGCTTGATAAGTGAAGCCGCTTTCCCCTTCGTGGTCGAGCTCCTGGGAGCGCACGATCAGCATCGGCGCGGTGCCGATTTTCTTGGCGAGCTTGGAGCGGGATAGCCCGAGAAGCTCATCGAGCGTCAGATCGACAAGCCCCGGGATGCGGGACGCCAAAAACCGTCGTCGGCTCAGAGCGTCCTGCAGGAACGTCCCCTCGATACTGGCTCCCAGCGTGCCGCCCTGGTCGATGACCGAAAAGCTCGCCGCCGCTCCGGGCAGGAGCGCGGCCATCCCGACCGGCGTGATGCTGGGGAGTGTCGCCACGGCGGGCTCAATGCGGACCTCGACCGCCGCACCCGCCTCCGCCGGCTGCAAGCGCTGCGCGAGCTCGACGCCCATCTCGTAGCGCATCGCGTCCACCAGAAAGTACGCCACCGGCTTCGGCCGGTTACTGACCACGTGGCTAAAGACATGCGTCTGATGCAATGTCCCCGGCATTGTCCAGCCGGCACTCTCGAGCGCGCGGGTGAAGCCTTCCGACATCGTCTGACAGGCATCCTCGTACGCGCGCCGTACGATTCCGAGCGCGCGCTCATCGAGCTCCTCTTCGACCCGACCGGCAAGCCACTCGAGCCGCCGATGCCTCTGATCGAGCCGATACCAGCCCTCGGCGTGGGTGTAGGCGGCGATCCAGGCCGCGACACCACCGGTCACCTTGCGTGCGGCCGCCTGTACGGCCTCGGCGTCCCGACCGAGTGCGGCGAGCTGCCGGTAGGCCTGCCACTGAAGGCTCCGACGCATGTCCTGCCGGACCCAGAAATTCGTCGGGTCCCGATCGAGGAGGCGCAACGCCTCATCGAATCGCCGGCTCGCGATCCACTCAGAACACTGAGTCGGCACGGCGCGTTCTGCGAATCGGAACGTCTCGAGCGAGGTCAGCGACTCGATGGCAAACGCGGCCTTCGCGAGACCGAGCTCCGCTTCGATCCGATCCGCCGCGGCCGTGTACTCGGACGGAAAGCGATCCCGCATCTCACGCACCAGTCCCAGGACTCTTGCGCGTTCTTCCTGCGTCCGCGGCTGCGGCACACCGTCAAGAGGGGCCGGTGCCGCCCCGCTGCAGGACACCCGAAAGTCGTTCACCAAGAGATAGCGCAACGTGACGGCTCGTGCCTTCGCGAGTCCGACGTCCTCGGACAGTTCGAGCCCGCAGGTCGACTGAATGAGCTTCACGAGCTCGCGGACGGCCTCCTTGGAGACAATCGCCTCATCCCGTGCGTCGCTCATCAGCCATCCGGGCAGGATGCCGCGGGGGTCGCCCTCGAAGATCAGCTTGAGCCGTGAGGTCGGCTCGCTCCCGCCCCCGCTCTGCGAAGCGCGAGCGAGATCCTCGTACGAGACGCTCTCCGGTGCGAGCAGCTCATCGATCACTCCGTCGGTATGGATCTGCCGGAGCGCATGGCGAGCAAGATTGCGCAGCTGCGGCTCGTAGCGGGTACCGGCCTGCTCTAGCTCGAGGAGGAGCGACTCGTCGGGCGTCGGCCGGCGTCCGGGCACATACAAAATGAACTCGAGCGGCTCATCCCGATTCACGTAGCGCTCGACGCGCGCGCGCAGTTCGAGGAACGATCCGTCGAACTCCGCAAGCTGCGCTTGACGGCCCGCGAGGGTCACCGGGACCACCGAGCCCGCTTCTTTCGGGCCACCCCGGAGCTCCGCGATGAACGGCGCAAACTCCTCCCGTGCGTCATACCACACGACGACATGGCGCTTCGCCACTTGGCTCGCGAGTTGCTTGGCGATGTATTCGTGCAGCGGATGCATCAGGCGTTCCCCGTCGCACGCGATCGTCGCGCTCGTGGCCGGCGATGACCTTGCATCACCGGAGCGTTGAGGAGACTCTCGAGCGCCGCTTTGACGGCGGATGAGGTGTGTTCCCGGATGAGGTCTGCGATCGGTTGCGTGGGCGTCTCCGGAACGTGTCAATGAGATTGGAACACCTGGTGTCATGAGATTAGAGAGCAAGTGGGTGGTGTCGTCTCCTTTTTCGGGGGGTTGATCCAGGCTGCGGTCGGCAGCTCCGGTGGCTTCGGGGCGAT
>JAJXWE010000276.1 GCA_021781775.1 Pseudomonadota bacterium
AGTTGAGCGAGGCGATGCGCAGCCGCCATGGAATCTCTGCCGTGACCTTCAACCACTTGGCGTGTTGATTGAACATCGAGTCGATGATGTGGATGAACGCCTCGTAGCAGTTAAACAGTCCGTGCCGACCCGTGAGCAGGTAACCCTCGAGCCAGCCCTCGCACTGGTGCTCGCTCAGGATCTCGAGCACCCGGCCGCTCGGGGCCAGGAACTCGTCATCCGGCTGCGTGCGCCCTTCCCATTGCCGGCTGCTCGTCTCGAACACCGCCTGCAGCTTGTTCGAGATGGTCTCATCAGGACCGAACAGGCGGAAGTTCTCCGGATTCAATCGGATGACGTCGCGCAGAAACTCCCCGAGCACCGCGGTGTCCGAGGCCTCTATCGCCCCGGGGGAGCTCACCTGCTGCGCATAGTCGCGAAACTCCGGCAGCCGCAGGTCGCGCAGCAGCGCGCCCCCGTTGGCATGCGGATTGGCGCCCATGCGCCGCGTCCCCCGCGGAGCGAGTTCGGTGAGCTCGGCGCGCAGCCGCCCGCCGTCGAACAGCTCGTGCGGCCGGTAACTGCGCAGCCACGCCTCGAGCGCCGCCAGATGCACCGGATTGCTCGCCGGATCGGTGATCGGCACCTGATGAGCCCGGAAGCTACCCTCGATGGTCTTTCCGTCCACGCTCTTCGGCCCCGTCCAACCCTTCGGGCTTTCGAGCACGATCATTGGCCAGCGGGGCCGGGCGGTCTGCGCTCCGGGGGCGCGCGCAGCGCGCTGGATCGCTTGAATCTCCTCGATCACCGCATCCAGCGTACCGGCCATGAGCTGATGCATCGCCTCCGGTTGGGAGCCGCTGACAAAGTACGGCCGCCAGCCGCACCCGGTGAGCAGCTGCTCGAGCTCGGCACGCTCGATGCGCGCCAGCACCGTGGGGTTGGCGATCTTGTACCCATTCAGGTGCAGAATCGGAAGCACAGCCCCGTCGTGCGCGGCATTGAGAAACTTATTCAGGTGCCAGCTGCCGGCGAGCGGCCCGGTCTCCGCCTCCCCGTCCCCCACCACACACGCGGCGATGAGCCCGGGGTTGTCGAGCACCGCGCCGCAGGCGTGACTCAGCGAGTAGCCGAGCTCGCCGCCCTCGTGGATCGACCCAGGACACTCTGGGGAGACGTGGCTCGGAATGCCGCCCGGAAAGGAGAACTGCCTGAACAGACGCTTCAGCCCTGCCTCATCCTGCGCGACCTCCGGGTACAGCTCGCTGTACGTTCCCTCCAGGTAGGTGTTGGCAACCAGCGCCGGTCCACCGTGGCCGGGCCCGGAAAGATAAATCATGTCCAGGTCGCGCTCGCGGATGACCCGGTTCAGGTGCGCGTAGATGAAGTTCTGTCCCGGCGTGGTGCCCCAGTGCCCGAGCAGCATCGCCTTGATGTGCTCGGGCGCGAGCGGTACGCGCAGCAGCGGATTATCGCGCAGATAGATCTGACCGACGCACAGGTAATTGGCTGCACGCCAATAGGCGTCGATCCGGCTCAATTGCTCCACTGAGAGCGGTCGTCCGACCGCGGGCTCGCCTGGTTGGGACATTGCCGACTCCTTGACAGCTCCGGCGGCCGGCCGGCCGCAGAAAGACCTGATGTCACAGTCTTGCCGACCGAGGGTCAATACGCAATTCCCGCGCCGCGAAGCACGCATTGACCGTGCCGGGAACGGCACCTACGATGCCGCATTCGGTCGTTGAGGACAGCAGATGCATTTGGCCTCGCACGGCGGACGACAGATCCTGCGGCACATTGCTCGCATCGCCATGATCGAGCGGGGCCTGCAGCCGGAGTTCGCACCCGCAGCGATGCGCCAGACTGCGGCGTTCAGCGAAGCGGCGCGCCCCGGTCATGGGGAAACCCTGCGGGACCTTCGCGCGCTGCCGTGGGTATCGATAGACAACAACGATTCCCGCGATCTCGACCAAATCTCCGCCGCCGAGGCGCTGTCCGACGGTACGACCCGCGTGTGGGTGGCGATCGCGGACGTCGATGCGCTGGTCAGCGCCGACACGCCGATCGACCGCCATGCGCGGACGAACACGACCTCGGTGTATACCCCGGCGCGGATCTTCCCCATGTTGCCCGAGCGGCTCTCGACCGACCTCACCTCGCTCAACGAGCACGAGGAGCGCATCGCACTCGTGGTCGAGATGATCGTCTCGACGGACGGACACGTCAGGAGCTCGGACCTGTATCGGGCCATCGTGCGCAATCAGGCGAAGCTCGCCTACCCCTCGGTGGCGGCCTGGCTCCAAGGCGAGGCCGCGCCGCCCCCGGGCCTGGGCGACCCGGCACTGCAACAGCAGCTGCGCCTGCAGGATGCAGCCGCCCAGTCGTTGCGCGCACAGCGGCACGTGCAAGGCGCGTTGACACTGGAAACGCTCAAGACCCACGCGGTGTTCGACGGCGATGCGCTGCGCGATCTAGAGCGCGACCGCAAGAACCGCGCGCAGGAGCTGATCGAGGACCTGATGATCGCCGCCAATGGCTCCGTGGCGCGCTTTCTGGACGTTCATGGCGTACCTTCGCTGCGCCGGGTCCTGCGAACGCCGCGCCGTTGGGAACGCATCGTCGCGCTCGCCGAGGAAGTAGGCGAGCATCTCCCACCGCAACCAGATGCACTTGCGCTGAACGGCTTTCTCGCGCGACGACGCAACGCCGACCCGGAGCGCTTTGCCGATCTCTCGCTCGCAGTGGTCAAATCACTCGGCCGTGGCGAGTATCTCGCCCAGGCGCCGGGTCGGGCGGCCACCGGACACTTCGGCCTCGCGGTGAGCGACTACACGCACTCCAGCGCCCCCAACCGCCGCTTCCCCGATCTCATCAGCCAGCGCCTGGTGAAGGCCGTCCTCGCCGGGAAACCCGCCCCATATCACTTCGGGGTACTCGATGCGCTCGCCGAGCACTGCACCCTGCAGGAGGACAACGCCGCCAAGGTCGAACGCCGTGTCGGTAAATCCGCCGCCGCGCTGCTGCTGTCGGGCCGCATCGGCGAGCGGTTCGAGGCGCTGGTCACCGGCGCGGCGAGCAAGGGCACGTGGGTGCGCATCCTGCGCCCGGCGATCGAGGGGCGTCTGGTGCGCGGCTTCGAGGGTGCGGACATCGGTCACCGGCTGACGGTGCGTCTGGTCCGAGTCGACGTCGAACGCGGTTTCATCGACTTTGAGCGAGCCCACTGATGGACAAAGACAAGCTCCCCCTGCCCGCGCAACCCCATCTGGCCTACGAGGATTCGGATTTTCTCGCAAGCGACGCGGCGCGGCCGCTGCGTATCCTCGCCGAGTACCTCGAGCCGCTCGAGCGCTTCCGCCACGAGGACGTACACGCCACGATCGTGTTTTTCGGCTCGGCACGCCTGCGCCCTGACGGACCGCTCGGACACTACTACGAGCACGCGCGCGAGCTCGCCGCGTTGATCACGCGCTGGTCCGCCTCACTTCCAGATCACACGCACCGTTATGTGATCTGCTCAGGCGGCGGGGGTGGAATCATGGAGGCCGCCAACCGCGGCGCGACCGAGGCCGGCGGCAAGACCGTGGGACTGAACATCAGTCTGCCGCACGAGCAACATCCCAACCCCTATCTCTCGAGCGAGCTGACGTTCGAATTCCACTACTTCTTCATGCGCAAGCTCTGGTTCGCGCATCTGGCCCGCGCCCTCATCGCCTTTCCCGGCGGGTTCGGTACGCTCGATGAGCTCACCGAGATCCTGACCCTGGCCCAGACACGCAAGCTTGCACGCGACATTCCGGTGATCCTGTTCGGACCGGAGTACTGGAATGAGATCATCGATTTCGCCGCG
>JAJXWE010000277.1 GCA_021781775.1 Pseudomonadota bacterium
CACCTGCGCCGCGGTGAGGTCGGGGGCCACCACGGCGGCGGCGAGGCGGATCACGCCCTGCCCGGGTTCCTCGCTGCGCTGCGGCAGGAAGAACGCACCGTCGCGCACACCCTCGATGGCGAGCAGTTGGTGTGTCAGGTAGGCGAGCGAGCTGCGCTTGCCGGCGATGTTGACCAGGTCGGCGAGCCGGCCGTGCAGGTGAAAGCGGCCATCCGCGAGCAGCTCGAGCTCGTCGCACAGCGGCGTGGGCTGCTCCAGGTGTCCGCCGCGCGCCCACGCCCGTCCCGACTCGAGGGTGAGGCTCACCCCCGGCCAGAGCGACCAGGCGCGCTCGCGGGCGGTGCGCCGCGTGGCGATCTGCCCGGTCTCGGTCGAGCCGTAAATCTCAGCGAGTGGCGCGCCGAAGCGCTCCTCGGCCGAGCGTGCCAGCGCCGCATCGAGCGGCGCGGTGGCCGAGATGAGCCGCTCGACGGCCGGCAGCGGTGCGCGGTCGGCGAGCAGGGCGCGCAGGTGGATCGGCGTGGTGACCAGCATGCGCGGACGCGGCAGCGCCGCGAGCGCCGCGCTGATGTCAGCCGGATAGAAGGGCCGCTCGGCGGCGAGGGCTCCGCCGCCGAGCAGCGCCAGCAGCACGCTCGACTCGAAGCCGTACATGTGCTGCGCGGGCACCGTGGCGAGCAGCGCCGTGCCGGGGGCGAAACCGAGGCGCTCGGCGCCGGCGCGCACGCAACTGGCGAGTCGCCCCCAGGTCTTGGGGTGTGGCACCGGCACGCCGGTCGAGCCCGAGGTGAACACGTAGGCGACGAGGGTGTCGGGCGCGAGCGCGGGGACGTGCCAGTCCAGCGCCGGCGCGGGCCGATCGTCGCAGTGCACCTGCGGCAGCTCGATGGCGCACTCCGCGGAGTCGGTCAGGCAGAACACGTCCGGGGCGAACTGGCGCAGGTGGCGGACCACCTCCGGGGTGTGGCTCGGGGGCAGCAGGCTCACCTTGCCGCTGAGGAGCGCGGCCGTGAGACCGACGGCGAAACGGTACCGGTCGGCACAGACGTTGATGATGTGCCGCCTAGGCGGCAGCCGCGCCGCGAGGGCGGTGGCCTCGGCGAGGAAGCGGCCCGCGCACAGCGGCTCGCCGCGGCGGTACGCGAGCACCGCCTGCTCCTCGGCGTGCGCGATCAGCGGGACTGCGGCCAGGGGCTAGTTCGTCCGGTGCGCCGCCACGTAGGCGGCCAGCTGGCGCAGCGAGCGGAAGATCTGCGTGTTCGCCGCATCGTCGGCGCGCAGCTGCACCCCATAGTGCTTCGAGACCACCAGCGCGATCTCGAGAATGTCGATCGAGTCCAGGCCGAGCCCCTCGCCGTAGAGTCGGGCCTCCGGATCGATCGCACTCGCGGGCACCTCCAGGTTGAGCGCCGCGACGATCAGCTCGGCGAGCTCGTGCTCCAGGGCTTGGCCTGTTTCGTGCGCCGGCGGTAGGTTGGGAGCAAGTTCGGACATGGATCGCAGGCTGTTCTTTTGTGGATACAGTCCAAATTATACAGTGCAGCGCGCCCCCGCAAGCCGCCGCGCGAGGGGCTGCGACGCGCGGCTCACCGGCCCGAGCGGCGGTGCGCCAGCAGGCGCGGCAGACGGGCCAGAAAGCCGAAAAACAGCCGGATGTGCATGGCCGTGAGCAGCAGATTGTCCCGACCGTAGCGAAAGTGCGACACCCCGCCCTCGGCCGGCGTGAAATAGCGCACCGGGACGCTGCGGTTCAGCGCCGGCACGCCGAGCCAGCTCAGGCGCACGGCGGCCTCCACATCGAAGTCGAACCGGCGCATGCCGCGGTGCTGGCGCATCAGGCGCACCAGGGGCTGAAGCGGATAGAGCCGGAACCCGAACAGGGAGTCTTCGATGCCCGCCCCGAGGGTCTCCAGGCGTGCCCAGCCGTTGGAGATGCGCCGTCCGAGCACGCGGATGCGCGGGGCGCTGGCATCGAAGCGCGGCACGCCGAGCACCATCGCCTCGGGGCGCTCGAGCGAGGCCTGCATGAACGCCCCGATGCACTCGCCCGGGTGCTGCCCGTCGGAGTCCATCGTGAGCGCGTGCGTATAGCCACGCGAGAGCGCCTCGGTGAACCCGGTGAGCAGCGCCGCACCCTTGCCGCGGTTGCGCCGCTCGTGGAATACCTCGAGGTGAGGGTCATCGGCGGCGAGCGCCGCGAGCCGCTCGGCCGTGCCGTCGGTGCTGCCATCGACGACCACCCACACCGGAGCCCACGCCGCGCGCGCCGCGCGCACGGTCTCGAACACCTTCTCCCCGGGGTTGTAGCTCGGGATGATCACCAGATGCGTGCGCGAGGGACTCATGGCCGCTGCGCCGCGGCGCGCTCGAGCCACGCGCGCTGCGGCGCCTGCGCGAGCGCCGCGGCGTACTCCGCCTCGAGCTCGCGTATGCACGCGGCCACGTCCGCGGGCGGATCGAGGCGCCGGCCCAGCCGCACGCGGTACACGATCGGCAGATGCGGGGCCTTCAGCGGTGGCCAGCCCTTGGCGAGGTAGGGCGAGTCGGTCTCGATGAAGGCGATCTGGATGGGTGCGTGCGCGTGCTTGGCGATCACCGCGACACTGGCGGTGAGCGGGTTGACCGGTGAGCGGCGCGTGCGCGTGCCCTCCGGGAACAGCAGCACCGCCGCCCCGCGCTCCAGCTCGGCGACCGAGGCCTTGACCAGGCGGCGCGGCGGCTCGCCGCGGATGTAGCCGGCGAGGCGCGCCCCGGCCCCGAGCAGCGGGTGGTTCAGCAGCGAGGGCTTCAAGATGCAGGCGAGGTCCGGATGACGGGTGAGCAGCAGGATGGCATCGAAGGCGCCCGGATGGTTCGGCGCGAGGATGAGCGCGCCGGCGCTGCGCAGCGGATCGAGCGCCGAGAGATCGAGCCGGTAGGCGCCGCTCGCGGTCAGGAAGCGCGTGAACAACCTAAAGCCGGCCATCATCGTGTAGCGCGCGGTGGCGCGCCGCCGTCGCTCGGGCAGGGGCGTCAGCAGCAGGACCGCGAGCAGTGTCCAGCCAAGGATCATCACCCCGAGCGTGGCGAGCAGGCTGTAGGTGATCAGGTACTCCCCGAGCCGCTTCAGCACCGGCCGTCTCCCGCGCGCCGCGCTCAGGCGCCGCCGCAGCCGCCGGCCGCCTCGATCTCCACCGCGAGGTCCGTACGGCATACGTCCGCCTGCAGGTACACGCGGGTCGGACCCGGGCCGAGGGCGGCATCGATCTCGCGGCGGACCGTTGGCAGGTCCGCCGGGTTGCGGACGTAGACCTTGTAGACGAGCTCGCCGAGGCCGTACACCCCGGCTGCATCGAGCAGTGCCTGGATGTTGGCGAGCGTCTCGCGGGTCTGCGCCGCGACATCCCCGGCATGCAGCGTGCGGTGCCCGACGATGCTGGCGGTGCCCGAGAGAAACAGCACCGGAGCGCTGCCGTGCTCGAGCAGCGTGGCGCGCGAGAAGCTCGGCGCGCGCTCGCCGTACTCGCTCGGGTAGTGGTACGCGCTCACCTGGCGCGGGTTCTCGATGAAGCGCGGCGGCTCGCGCGCGGCGAGGAAATAGACCACGAGCGGCCCGGCGGCGCTGCCGAGGGCGCTCGCGGCCGGCACGTTGCCGTGCACCTGACGCCCGCAGGCGATGAGCGCCCGCTGACGCGCGATGTTGAATTGCCGGTAGCGCTCCAGCCCCTCGGTCTCGAGGTTGATGCGCGGCACGTAGTTCCAGATCCGCACCAGGTGCGGATAGCCGCTCGCCTCGAGGGCGGCGTGCAGCTGGCGGTAGGTCCACTCGGTGGCCGACTCCAGTCCCG
>JAJXWE010000278.1 GCA_021781775.1 Pseudomonadota bacterium
GGCGGGTCTGTGGCAGGAGGTGAGCGAACGATGCGCGCACTCGCAATCGCTTTGATCCGGCTGTATCAGTGGACCCTCAGCCCCCTGCTGGGCCCGAATTGCCGCTTCCATCCGTCCTGCTCCCAGTACGCGCTCGAAGCCATCGAGCGCTTCGGCATCCTGCGCGGCAGCTGGCTGACGGTCACCCGCATCGGCCGCTGCCACCCCTGGCACCCCGGCGGCTACGACCCCGTGCCGACCCTAGGCTCGACCCGCATTGCTCACCGACATGACTAATCAACTGCGCTACTTCCTCTGGATCGGATTGCTCCTGCTCCTGTGGTTCAACTACACGCTGTGGAGTGAGCATTTCCCCGCGACGGCCCTCCCGGTCGCGACGCAGTCGCAGAATTCCTCGACGCCGACTCTGGCCAACGACGTGCCGCAGAGCGCGGCGCCCCACGCCGGCGCGCCGGCCCCGGCGCCATCGGCGAGCCTGCCACCGCCGGGTGCCGCCGCGACCGCTCCTGCGGGCGCTGCTGTCATCCACGTGCGTACCGACGTGTACGACCTCGAGATCAGCACAGTCGGGGGCACGCTCGAGAAGGTCGATCTGCTGAAGTACGCCAAGATCAAAGGTCAGGCGCCACGCGTTCAGCTCGAGAACACTGCGCCCGACTCGACCTATCTGCTGCAGAGCGGACTCACCGGGCCGGCCGGGGCAGCGTATCCGACGCAGACCGCACGCTTCAGCACCCCGAGCCTCGATTACAGCATGGGCCCCTCGGGCGAGCTGCAGGTGCCGCTCACCTGGCAGAGCGGCGGTCTCACGGTCACGAAGACTTTCGTGTTCCACCGCGGTTCCTACCGCATCGGCCTGACCTACGCGATCCACAATGGCACCGCGCAGCCCTGGACGTTCTCGCAATACGCGCAGCTGGTCCGCAACGATCCGCGCACCAGCGGCAGCTACTTCGATCCGGGGAGCAAGGCCTACCACGGCCCGGCCATTTGGAACGGACACGAGTACGTCAAGCTCGATCCGGCGAGCAGCGACTACCACCATTACGCGCGAGAAGTCACCGGCGGCTGGATCGCCGTGCCCCAGCATGATTTCGTGAGCGCCGTGGTGCCGCCGAAGGGCGCGCCTTATCACTTTACCTCGGAGGTCTCGGGGACGAGCTACCTGCTGGCGGCAACCGGCCCGGTGCACACCGCGGCGCCCGGAACGGCTCTGGCCATTGGTCAGACCCTGTTCGTCGGCCCCACGTTGCACGCGCAGCTGGAGCAGACGGACCCGACCCTGACCTACCTGGACGATTACGGCAAGCTCACGATCCTGGCCCGCCCGCTGTTCTGGTTGCTGAGCCACGCGCATCGGCTGACCGGCAACTGGGGCGTGGCGATCATCCTCGTGACCGTGCTGCTGAAGCTGCTGTTCTATCCGCTCTCGGAGGCCAGCGGTCGCTCGATGGCCAAGATGAAAGCGCTCGGGCCGCGCATCAAGAACATTCAGGAAACCTACAAGGACGACAAGGAGCAGCTCGGTCGCGCAATGATGGAGCTGTACAAGCGCGAGAAGGTCAATCCCGTTTCGGGCTGTCTGCCGATGATCCTGCAGTTTCCTGTCTTCATCGCCTTCTACTGGGTGCTGCTCTACAGCGTCGAGCTGCGCCAGGCGCCGTTCATGTTCTGGATCCAGGACCTCTCCTCGCGCGACCCGTACTTCATCCTCCCGGCCATCATGGCCCTGACCGGCTTTCTGCAGTTCAAGCTCAATCCGGCGCCAGCCGATCCGGTCCAGGCCAAGATGTTCATGATCATGCCGCTCATGATGGCCGGGATGTTCGCGTTCTTCCCCTCGGGCCTGGTGCTGTACTACGTGGTGAACAGCCTGCTGGCGATCGCGCAACAGTGGAACATCAACCGCCGCATTACAGCGGCGGCGGGCAGCCGCAGCTAGCGCCCCTTCAATCGCCGCAGCCGCGGGGGTACCCTTCGCACATGACTCGTACGGATACGATCGTGGCGCCGGCTACGCCGCCCGGGCGCGGCGGCATCGGCATCGTGCGCGTTTCCGGGCCGAAAGCGCCCGAAATCGCCGCGGTACTGCTCGGTGAGCTACCGCCGGCGCGCACCGCGCGCTTTGCGCGCTTCCTCGATGCGGCACGCGAACCGCTCGATGCCGGGCTGGCGCTGTTCTTCCCGGCGCCGCATTCCTACACCGGTGAGCACGTCCTGGAGCTGCATGGCCACGGCGGGCCGGCGGTGCTCGAAGCGGTGGTGCAGCGCATTCTCGAGATCGGCGCGCGCCGGGCACAGCCGGGGGAATTCACCCTGCGCGCGTTTCTCAACGACAAGCTCGACCTGGCCCAGGCCGAGGCGATCGCCGATTTGGTCGATGCCGGATCGCGCGAGGCGGCGCGCGCCGCGATGCGCTCACTGCAGGGCGAGTTCTCCGCCATGGTGCATGGCTTGACCGAAGCGGTGACCGACGTGCGTGCGCACGTGGAGGCGGCGATCGATTTCCCCGAGGAGGAAGTGGACTTCCTCGCGGATCGGCAGCTGCACGACCGGTTCCACACGCTGCGCGATCATTTCGACGCCGTCGAGCAGAGTGCGCGGCAGGGGGCGCTGCTGCGCGAGGGCATGACCGTCGTGATCGCCGGGCGGCCCAACGCCGGTAAGTCGAGCCTGCTGAACCGCCTGGCCGGTTACGAAGCGGCGATCGTGACGCCGATTCCGGGCACGACGCGCGACATCGTGCGCGAGCGGATCGATATCGATGGCATGCCTTTGCACGTGCTCGACACCGCGGGATTGCGCGACAGCGCCGATGTCGTCGAGGCGGAAGGCATCCGCCGGGCGCACGAACAGATGCGTCGCGCCGACCGGGTGCTGTTCGTGATCGATCTAACCTCCGACCCGGACGCGCGCGCCTATACGCAGGAGCGAGAGCGCCTGCCGCGTGATGTGCCGGTCACGCTGGTATTGAACAAGAGCGACCTGTCGAGCGGCATTCCGCTCGCGGACACGCTCACGGGGCCGCCCCGGATTGCGGTCTCGGCGCTGACCGGCGCAGGCGTGGAGCGGCTGCGGGAACATCTGAAGGACTGCGTGGGATTCAGGAGCGTCGAGGCCGGCACCGTCTCGGCCCGGCGCCGCCATCTGGAAGCGCTGCGCCGAGCGCGCGATCACGTCGCAGCGGCTGAGCGTCGGCTGCGCGAAAGCCGGTCCGGGGAACTGGTGGCCGAGGATCTGCGTGGCGCGCAGCAGGCACTGAGCGAGATCACCGGGGAGTTCACCAGCGAGGACCTCCTCGGACGCATATTCGGCAGCTTCTGCATCGGAAAATAATTCGGCGTCCGGAGACGTCCAGAGACTTCCGCTGAGCGCTCACGAAGTGCCTATTTTATAGGCACTTCGCCCCACCTTCATCCATTGCCCTCCGCGGGCAACCGCGTTACCGTGCCCCCATGGAGGGGTCAGAAGATGTTCGTGGGGCACGGGGTCCGAAATCCCTGGGGACACGCATGGCGCTCAACGACACGAAACTCCAGCGATTGCAGGCAAAAGAGCGCAGCTACCAGCTCGCGGACGGTGGCGGGCTCTACGTCGAGGTGCAGCCCACCGGCAAGAAGGTCTGGCGCATGCAATACCGCCTCGGCGGGCGCGGCGCGAAGAAGGAGCGGGTGACCCTCGGCGAATATCCCGCCCACACGCTCGCCCAGGCGCGTCTGTGGCGCGAGCAGTGCCGGGCCCTGATTGCCCACGGGCAATCGCCGGCGGCCGCCAAGCAGGCTGAGAAGGCCGTACGGGAGGGCCGCGCCACCGACAC
>JAJXWE010000279.1 GCA_021781775.1 Pseudomonadota bacterium
GCGGCCCGCGAGTTCCCCACTGAGCGCGGCCGGAATGTGCACGCGGCTGCTCGGCTTGGTGCCGAGCGCGCCGCCCAGCAGACCGCCGGGCGCGGGGTGATCGGAACTGTCGGGGCGGGTGGTTTCCTGCAAGCGTGCTCTCCCGTCAGCCAAACCGGCCGGTGACGTAATCATCGGTCCTGCGGTCCCGGGGCGCGGTGAACAGCTGCCCGGTCGGTCCCATCTCGATCAGCTCACCCTGATACATGAACGCCGTCGCGCTCGACACACGCGCCGCCTGTTGCAAATTGTGCGTCACGATCACGATGCAGAAGCGCTCGCGCAGGTTCTGCAGCGTCTCCTCGACCTTCAGGGTCGAGATCGGATCGAGCGCGGCGGTCGGCTCGTCGAGCAGGATGACCTCGGGCTCGAGCGCGATGCTGCGCGCGATGCACAGCCGCTGCTGCTGGCCGCCGGAAAGACTGCGGCCGTCCTCGTGCAGCTTGTCCTTCACTTCCTCCCACAGCGCCGCGTCCGCCAGCGCCGCGTGCACCCGCTGCGTCAGCTCGGCACGCCGGATGCGCCGCGCGAGCCGCAGCCCGAAGGCGACGTTCTCGAAGATCGACATCGGGAAGGGCGTGGGCTTCTGAAACACCATCCCGACGCGCAGCCGCAGCCGCGCGACGTCCGCCGACGAGGAGAGGATGTCCTCCCCGTCGAGCAACACCTCACCGCTCGCGCGGTGCCCCGGATACAGCGTGTACATGCGGTTGAAGACCCGCAGCAGCGTCGACTTGCCGCATCCGGACGGGCCGATGAACGCCGTGATGCTGCGGTCGGCGAGCACCAGGCTGATGTCCTTCAGGGCCTGCTGGCGGCCGTAAAAGAAATCGAGGTTACGCACCTCGATCTTGTTGACGGCGGCCGGAGCCTGCGTTGCGGCGGCGGCCCACTCGGCGGGTTGACTCATGTGCGCGGCTCCGCCGCGTTGCGCAGTGCTGTTGGGTGCATGCCTGGGTCGTCGAGTGGGACTGGGTTCCTGGTCGCATCACGGTGCCCGTCCGTCCCGCGCTGGCGGTGTGCGCGGGACGCATCGGATCGGGACGTCTCTTTACATTGTGTCCTGCGCACGACCCGGGCGGCAAGTGACTAAGCGCCGCGCCGATCGATCGAAGCGGCGCGCACTCCTCCGTGCGCACCGCTCGCGGCCAGCGTGAGCCCGGCATCCTGCGAGCCTCCTCGACCGGAGCCGCGCAACACGCCCGCGCATGCGTCGCACGGACGGCCAGACCACCGTTCCGGCGACATCCGTATGATTATTACAATTAATCGTATCACGCTCGTGTAGCAGGCGCTGCGTGCACCTCACCGCGGCAACTCCGCGCGACCCGCAACCGCCGAAAGCTGCTCAAAATCAATCACCTGGGCGCTCGTCACGTCATGCGCACCCACTTTCACATGATTGTCACAATCTTACTTTGTAATTGCCGCGTCGGCCCGCCACGGATGCGATGGGCCCGGTAAACCGCGACCGGTCTCCAGAGGCGTTGTTTCATCCGACTCACCTGAAACGCGTTGCTGTCGGCGCGCGAGCCGTCCCGTGAAGAGTGAATGCCGTCAGAGGAGGCCGCTCGTGATTCGCTCGTGCAGCGCAAGCGCACGCACGCTCGAACGTCGAAGCGCAGCCCGGCGCGCGGCTCTGATGCCGCACACCGTGCCGCTCCCCGTGGCGCGCAATGCACGTTTCGCCCGCTCCCGTCCCATCCACCGTACTACTGCAGGAGTTTTCCCATGGCCTTTGTGAATCCGAGTACCCCGGGGTCGACGCACAGCAGCGCACGCGCCGTCGTACGCGCGCTGATTGCCTCGGGCACGATCGCCCTCGCCGCCGCCCCGGCGTTCGCCCAGTCCGCGCCCGCCCCCGCGATCCAGACCGGTCCGCTGACGCTGACTTTCGGCGGCTTCACCGAGCTCGCCACCATCTACCGCAACCGCAACCAGTCGGCGGACGTCGGCTCGGACTTCAACACCGGCATCCCGTTCGCGAACAACCCGAACAGCCAGATCTCGGAGTTCCGCGAGAGCGCCCGCCAGAGCCGCTTCTCCCTGCTCGCGCAGGGGCAACCGTACGACGGCCTGCGCGCCGAGGCGTACATGGAGACCGACTTCCTCAGCGCCGGGGTCACCTCCAACTCGCGCGAGAGCAACAGTTACACGCTGCGCATGCGCGTCTTCTACGCGCGCATGATGACCGACTACGGCCTGGACGTGCTGGCCGGGCAGAACTGGAGTCTCGCGACGCTCTACAAGGACAACCTGAATCCGCGCGACGAGGACGCCCCGCTCGGCATCGACGCGCAGTACATCGTGGGGTTCAACTGGGCGCGCACGCCGCAGCTGCGCGTCGTCGAGCACTTCAACAAGAAGATCTCCGTGGGCTTCTCGATCGAGAGCCCGCAGACGGTCACCGGCACCGGCATCAATTCGGCGGGCGCCCCGGCCGGCACCTACCCGCCCTCGAGCGTGGTCTATCAGAACAACGGCAACGGCGCCGGCCTGATGAACACCACCACCACCTACACCACCGATGTCGCCCCGGACATCATCGTCAAGGCGGCGGCCGATCCGGGCTGGGGTCATTACGAGGTTTATGGCCTGTCGCGCTGGTTCCGCTCGAGCATCGCCGGGCAGAGCAGCACGGTGTCCGGCGGCGGCGTCGGCGCCGGCATGATTCTGCCGCTCGTCGCCGGGCGGCTCGCCTTCCAGGCGAGCGGACTCGTCGGCAAGGGCATCGGCCGCTACGGCTCGGCGCAGCTGCCCGATGTGACCATGAAGCCCACCGGTGGACTGGCCCCGATCCGCGAATACGAGGCGCTGCTCGGAGTGATCTACACGCCGAACCCGTTCGTCACGGTGTACGGCTACGCCGGCCGGGAGAGCGAGAACGCCACGTACTACACCGTCGGCACGGCCGCCTACGGCTACGGTGCGCCCGAGTTCAACAACAGTGGCTGCATGCTCGCGAGCGGCACCAAATGCGTGGGCAACACGCACGCGGTGAGCGAGGCGAGCGGCGGGTTCTGGTGGAAGTACTACCAGGGCAAGCTCGGCAACCTGCAGTTCGGCCTGCAGGGCGAGTACTTCAAGCGTACCGCCTTTGCCGGGGTCGGCGGTGCACCGAGCGCCAACATGTTCGTCGGCATGGCCTCGTTCCGCTACTACCCCTACCAGCTCTGATCCATTGCGCCCGAGCGTCCGGCCGCCCGGCACAGGAGTGTGGGCGGCCGGACGCCTGCACTGCAGCCGGTCCTCGGCTGGCGTGAGATCTCCTGGCCGCCCGGCCCTGGACAGCGCCGGGACGGCAAGGCATAAACCTCTCTGCGCTACGGCCGTCCGCGGCGGCGCACACCGATGGCCCGGGGGAGCGACGCTGAGCGCACCGCCCGGGCCTTCGTCTGTCCGGCAGGTGCGCGGCGCGAGAGGATCATGATCATTCCACCGGTGGCGACGGCGGCGGTTCTCGGCGGGGCGGGCCTGCATGCCGCCTGGAACGTTGGCATTCGCGGCGGTGCGGACCGGCGGGCCTCGACCGCGCTGCTGGTGCTCGCCGCCGGACTGATCGGGGCGGTACTACTGCCCTTCCTGCCCGTGCCTGCCGCCGGCGCCTGGCCGCACCTGGCCGTCTCGGCGGTGCTGCACATCCTGTACTTCAATCTCATCGCCGAGGCGTACTCGCTCGGCGCCGTCAGTCTCGCCTACCCGGTGATGCGCGGTGCGGCGCCGGCGCTCACCGCCGTCATCGCCGCGCTCGGATTCGGTGAGCGGCTCGGGGTGGCC
>JAJXWE010000280.1 GCA_021781775.1 Pseudomonadota bacterium
GGAGAGGATGGCGAACGCGGCGCGCGCATCCGGACTCGGGGCCGCATCGGCACCATCCACCGCGCGCTGCAGGCGCGACAGATCGCCTGAGAGCATCGCCAGACTGCGGACATTGTGCGGCGGCCCGGCCCCGAACGCGGGGCGGTGCTGGGGGAACGGCCACTCACCGGAAATGCGGCGCGCCTGGGCGTAGAACGCCGCCACGGCCGCGTGCTCGGCGCCGCGGCCATTGAGGCGCAGATCGAGCGCATCGAGCAGCTTGACCGCACCCGCCTCGGCCGCAGAGGCCCTCAGCTGCGCGCGCTCCACCCGGCGGGCGAGCCGGAATTCGCTCTGCAGCGCCTCCCGCGACACCTTGACGCGCGGGTCCGGCTTGACCGTGAGTGACTGTCGATAGGTCACTCCGTCGACGCCCAACTCGACGCTGTAGCGGCCTGGCGGGGCCCATACCCCCGGCTTTTGCGGGGCGCCGGCGGCGGTCGGCGCGAGCGACGCGTAGTGCAGATCCCACACCAACCGGTGCATGCCCGGCTGCGCCGAAGGGATGACCGGTGGTGGCACCCACTCCGGTGCGAACTTGAGCGTCCCTGGATTCGGCGGCGGCACGTAATCAGCGCTGCTGTAACGGCGGACGAGGCGCCCCCGCGCATCGCGAATGGTCAAGATGACCGGCCCCCGGATCCCGGCGGGCAGGAGGTAATCGATGAGCGCGCCATCGGGCGGATTGGCGGCCATGGGCTCATCCTTGGGGAAGGGCGTGCCCGTGAAGCCCGCCGGGCGCAGCCGGATGGCCGGAGCGGGCTTGAACAGCGTCACTGCGCCGGGTCGCACCGCCGCCATCTGCCGCAGCGCGGTGATGTCGTCCATGATCCACACGCCGCGACCGTGGGTCGCGAGCACCAGGTCGCCGGCATGGATCTTCAGGTCACGCACCGAACTGACGGGTAGATTCTGCTGCAGCGACTGCCAGTGCACCCCGTCATCGAACGACACGAATACGCCGTACTCGGTGCCTGCGTAGAGCAGCCCCGGCTCGACCGGGTCCTCGCGCACCACGTTGACGAAGTCGTCCGCCGGGATGCCGGAGGTGATCAGACTCCAGGTCTTGCCGTCGTCGCGCGTCACGTAGATGTACGGTCTCTGGTCATCGAGCCGATGCCGGTCGACGGCCAGATAGGCGGTATGCCGGTGGAAGTGCGACAGCTCAATGCCGGCCACCTTAGACCAGGCGGTGAGCGCCGGCGGCGTCACGTCCACCCAATGGGACCCGCCGTCCGCGGTGCGCCACACCCGGCCGTCGTCGGTTCCGACCCAGATCACCCGGTTGCTAAACGCCGAAGGCGTGATCGAGTAGATCACGCCCCGGCGGACCCCGACGTCGATGGAGTCCCGGGCCGTGACCACACCCACGTTCGGCGGCACGCCCGGGTTCTTGCGGCTCAGATCCGGGCTGATGCGCCGCCAGTGCAGACCGCCGTCAGCGGTGCTGAACAGATACTGATTGCCGAAATACAGCGTCTTGTGGTCGTGTGGCGAGAACACGAGCGGCAACGTCCAGTCCGTGCGGTAGTGCGCGTCCGGGTAAGCGAGCGTCGGATCGACGTCGCGCACCTGCCCGGTACGCAGATCGAGCCGTGACACGCTGGTCGTCTCACCGGTTTCGTCGCCGTAGATGATGTTGGGATCGCGCGGATCGGGCACGATGTTGCCGTTCTCACCCCCGGGGTTGATCTCGCGGAACTGCTCGAGCGTGATGCCGTCGGCGCCGCTGGTGCGGCTCGGCAGCGCCATGGCGCCGGAGTCCTGCTGCGACCCGTAGATCCAGTAGGGGAAGCGGTTGTCGATGCTGATGTGATAGATCTGCGCGGTCGGCTGGTTGTACCAGCTGCTCCAGGTCTTGCCGCCGTCGAGCGTGACTTGCGTGCCCTGGTCGCTGCCGAGAATCATCCGCTCGGAATCGGTCGGATCGATCCACAGTTGATGGAAGTCATCGCCGGTCGGATCGCCCTTAAGCGCGATGAAATGCGCTCCACCGTCGTCGGAGCGCAACACGATGGTGTTCATCACGTATACGCGCTCGGCATTGCGCGGATCGACGGTGAGCGAGCAGAAATACCAGCCGCGGCCGAAAATCCGCGGGTCGCGCGAGACGTGCTGCCAGTGCACACCGCCGTCCTCGGAGCGATACAACCCGCCATTCTTCCACGAGCCGGCAACGAGGGCATAGAGAAGATTCGGCTGCGTCGGGGCGACCGCGAGACCGATGCGGCCGGGGTGCGCCGGAAAGCCGTGCCCGACAACCTGGCTCCAGTGCGTACCGCCGTCGTGTGACACATACAGCCCGGTACCCGGGCCGTTCGAGGGCGGATAGACGCTCCACGGGGGCCGGCGCGTCTGCCAGAGCGCGGCGTAAACCGTCTGCGGGTCCCCGGGCTTGAACGCCACATCGACCGCACCGGTACTGGCGTTGATATACAACACCCTCTGCCAGTGCCGGCCGCCGTCGAGCGAGCGGAACACGCCCCGCTCGGAATTCGGTCCGTAGGGATGGCCGAGCGCAGCGACGAACACGATGTTCGGATCGTGCGGATTGACGATGATTCGGGCGATCTGCCGGGTGCCGGACAGCCCGATGTGGACCCAATGCCGTCCTCCGTCGGTGGACTTGTACATGCCGTCGCCCTGGGCGACGTCCGAACGCATGTCCGCCTCGCCCGTACCGACATAGATGACGTTGCTCGCCGAAGGGGCGATCGCCAGCGCGCCGATCGAACCCACCGGCTCGTGATCGAAGATCGGCCGCCAGGTCCGGCCCGCATCGGCGCTCTTCCACACGCCGCCGTCGACGGCCCCGAAGTAGAAGTCGCGGTCATTGCCCGGAATGCCGGCGACCGCCAGGACACGGCCGGCGCGGAATGGTCCGATCAGGCGCCAGTGCAGCGCCTGATAATCGCTGCGCGGCACCGCTGCCGGGGCGGGCAGGGTCGAGTCGGCGGCGCACGCCACGGCGGCTACGGCCGCCCCCAGGATGAGCATCGCTCCAATACGCACTCGCACGGGCAGCCTCCAGGATCGAGGGGTGAGCTCCGGCGCGGCCCGCGGCGCGGTCCGACCAACGCTCAGATGGCGTTGAATCTAACCGTTCGCCGGCCGATTTGCGCGCCGCATCGCAATGGCACACGATCAGGCGAGCAGCCCCGACGATGAGCCGTGCCGGGCCGTGCGGCCGGCTGCTATGCTGGGCGTGATCCTCACTGCCGTCCCTGCGGAGCGCTTGCCATGTCCGAGGAACCCCTGGTCACCCATCGCGGCGGCTGCCACTGCGGCCGAGTACGCTTCGAAATCCTCGCACCGGCGGCGGTGAGCGTCTCAGAGTGCAACTGCTCGATCTGCAGCAAGACGGGCTATCTGCATCTGATCGTGCGGGCCGAGCATTTCCGGCTGCTCTCGGGCGAGGACGTGCTCACCACCTACACATTCAATACCGGTACGGCCCGCCACCGCTTCTGTTCGGTCTGCGGCATCAAATCGTTCTATGTGCCGCGTTCGCATCCCGACGGGTTCAGCGTCAATGCCCGCTGCCTGGACGAGGGCACGGTGCGCGAGATGACCCTCACGCAGACAGACGGGCGCAACTGGGAGCGCTTTTACCCGGCCGGTCGCGGCTCCTTCGATCGCTGAGATCGAGGGAGCCGCGGCGCAACCGCGGCTCGCCCGAACGGGCCGGACCGGGCGAGCCCTCCGCGAATCAGTAGCGGTCGCGAGCCCAGCGGCCGCCGGCCAAGTGCCAGCCACGCCGTC
>JAJXWE010000281.1 GCA_021781775.1 Pseudomonadota bacterium
GCAGTCGGGCCGGTGATCGCGGGAATAACCGTGCTGGCGCTTGTCCTCCTCCGAGAGCGGCGGGTCGATCTCAAAGTAAGTGGACGTGAGATCGTAGAGCAGCACGTCGAAGCTGACGTCGAACAGCTCCCGCCACCGGCACACCAGGTGATCGAAGAGGGCCGCCTTGTGCTCGAGCAGCAGAGCGTGGCACTCGTACAGCGCGTGGCTGTCGATCACCTCGTCGGCATCCAGCAGATCCGCCAGCGCGCTCCTGCCATACCACTCCCGGTGCAGCCGCCACTCGCTGCCCGGCGAGAGCAGCCGGTACACCACCAGGATCAGCAGCACCTCGTCCCAGAGCGTGCCCTGGCGCGAGGGCGGTAGCCGCGCCGCCCAGAACGCATCCAGTCCCAGCTGCCGCCACAGCTCGATCGCCAGCCAGCACCCGCCCCATTGCCGTGGACGCTCGAGCCGCAACTGCCACAGCCGCAGCCGCACGACGTCTTCATCGTCGACTACCGACTCGTAGCGGTCCTCGGGAAACAGCGCGATCGTCCGCGGGGCTTGCGGACGCTCCTCGTCGAGCACCTCGATGGATTTGCGCCAGGTCAGCTGTTGCGAGGAGTTGATCTCCCCGAGGGACAGCACGTGCCGCTGCACCACGCGCCCGTTGGACAGGCGCTTGTTCTCCACCACGCTGTGTAGTACGTGTGGTCTTTGCCGTCCTTCTTGCGGATCGTGGCGCACAGGAACATGACGGATACCCATTATGCGCATCCCCGCCGCTCTGACCAGCACCAAGGTCTTCACTACAGCCACTTCCGGCCCCGCCCCGCGCGCAAGTGCCTGAATGGCCGTCACCCTGGCGGCCGGCCGCGCTCAAATCCGGGAGCGAATCCGCGGGTTAGGCCGGCTCTGTCGCCTGCGGCTGGAGCAGGTCCTGGATGGTTCGCATGGCGGTGAGCAGTGCCCGGCGCTCGGGCGCACAGAGCCGCTCGATCAGTGCGCCGATCGCCTCGCTTGATGCCTGATCGAGCCCGTTGAAGACACGCCGGCCTTCCTCGGTCAAATGGAGGAGCCGCTGGCGGCCATCGCGCTGCTCACGCCCGCGCTCGAGGTGGTGCTGTTGCTCGAGTTTCTTCAGCAGCCGGCTGAGATATCCGGGATCGAGGGAGAGCCGGTCGGCGATCTGGGTGGCGGTCGAAGGTTTGTCAGCGTGTTGCGCGAGCTCGTAGAGCACGCGCACCTCGGTCAGGGTGTACGGACTGTCGAGGAACCGCTGGTTCAGCAACTCGACTTGGCGGGTGTAGAAGCAGTTGAACTCGCGGACCCCGTCGATGGTGGCGGTGACACTGATCGCTGTGGCCAGGATGGCCGCGTCCACGGTGTGGCTCGACATGGCCACAGCCTCCGTGATTTAGTTGACTCAGTCAACTAATTGACAAGATTACGTTCGATCACCGGCATCATCGGGTCGGATCAGGACCAGATCGCACGCTGGGCTGGCGCAGCAGCCGGCAGCGCACGCTCCAACGCAAGGAGCGCACGCTTGATGGGCAGACCGCCGCCGAAGCCGGTGAGTGAGCCGTCGGCGCCGATCACACGGTGACAGGGCACGATGATGGGCAGAGGGTTCAGGCCGTTGGCGAGTCCGACGGCGCGCGAAGCGCGCGGGTTGCCGATGCGCCGCGCCACTTCACCGTAGCTGACGGTCGCGCCGTACGGGATTGCCCGAAGCGCCTGCCAGACGCGCCGCTGGAACGGCGTGCCCTCGGGTGCCAGCGGCAGCTCGAAGCTGCGGCGCGTGCCGGCGAAATAGGCGCGCAGCTGCTCGATCGCCGCCGCGAAGGGATCGGCTGAGGCCATCCATGCGGGTGGCGGCTGCAGCGGATGCGGGCCGGACTGGAAGTGCACCCGGGTCAGCCGTTCGCCATCTCCGGCGAGCAGCAGCACCCCGATCGGTGTGTCGATCTCGTGCCAGTAGCGTGTCTCGGTCGCGTGCGCCATCGTGCCTCCCGTCTCGTCCGTCGATCGCAGTGTGCCTGGCGGACTCATCGTGCTTGCGCTTCGCCTGCAGCGCACCAGAGGTGTATCGCCGCGTAGCCGCGCCAGGGCCGCCAGGATTCGGCTCGCCGCTCGAGCTCGCGCGCCGTGAGCGGGCCGGCCGTGCCCCCCGCCATGCGCCGCAGCACCAGGTCGCCGTGCGGGAATGCATCGGGCTCGGCAAGCGCGCGTAGGGCAATGTACTGGGCGCTCCAGGCGCCGAAGCCGCCGAGCGTGGTCAGCTGCGCGGCGAGCGACTCGGAGCCTGAGCCGAAGTCCATGCGGCCGGTTGCTACCGCGCGCGCCAGGGCGCGCAGCGCCGCGACGCGCGAACCGGTGACGCCGAGGCCGTCCAGATCGCCCGCTGCGACCGCTTGCGGCGTGGGGAAGGACCGGCTGAGTCCGGGCATTGCCGCATCGACCGGTTCGCCGAGGCGCTGCACGAGCCGGGATGCCAGCGTGCGGGCCGCGGCCACGCTGACCTGTTGACCGAGCACGGCGCGCACGGCGCACTCGAACGGGTCCCACGCGCCTGGAATGCGCAGTCCCGGCCGCAGGCGCAGCCATTCACTCAGCTGCCGGTCGGCCCCCAGATCACGGGCGATCTGGGCGGGATCGGCCGCCAGATCAAACATCCGCCGGATCGCCACGGCGATCGGGAACAGCGCCGGGGCCGGCGCCCCGCGCACCCGCAGCTCGAGAGCGTCCCGGCCGGCCAGCGGCGAGACCCGGATCACCGCATGTCCATTGCCCGCGCGGATCACTCGCAGGTACGCATCGTCCTCGAACGTCTCGACACCCGGGACGGCCCGCAGCCGCAGAAACGCGCTGAGTCGCGACCAATCGTACGGCGGACGGTACGCGAGCGTCAGGCTGACCTCGTCCACAGCTGCGCGAGGCAGGTTCGAGGGGCACTGCCGGCGCAGCTCGCGCGGGGAGCAGCCGTACGCCTCACGCAGCGCGTCGTTGAAGCGGCGCAGGCTGGAGTATCCGGCCGCCAGCGCAACCTGCGTCATCGGCAGCGCGCTGCCGTCGATCAGGCGTTTGGCAAAATGCAGCCGACGTGTTTGCGCGAGCGCCAGCGGCGAGGCGCCCACGTGCAGAGCGAACAGCCGGTCGAGCTGTCGCGCGCCGAGTCCCAGGCGTGCGGCCAGCTGCGGCACCGTCGCTTCGTCGAGTGCCCCGTCCTGGATCAGCCGCAGCGCGCGCCGCACCACCGCCGAGGTACCGGACCAGGCCGGTGTGCCCGGCGCGCTCTCCGGGCGGCAGCGCAGGCAGGGTCTGAAACCGGCTTCCTGGGCACCCGCGGCAGTCGCGAAGTAGCGCACATTGCGGCTGAGCGCCGCCGGCGCCGCCGGACAGATGGGGCGGCAGTAGATGCCGGTTGAGTCAACGGCGAGATAGAAGCGACCGTCGAAGCGCGCATCGCGGCTGCGGCGGGCCCGCTCCAGCACGGCCCGTTCGTACGGCAGTCCCCTGTCCATGGGAGCGACAATACTCCAGGGAGGCGAGGCAAACTGGCTGCTTTCGGACATGGCGCCCAACGGGCGCCGAGCAGCGCAAACTTCAGCCGGTGCGCGCGGCGCTGTAGCTTTCCATCATCAGCCCGGTGCCGCCCCGCGAGACGTGGGCGACGACCGCCGTGCGCCGGTGCACCTTCGTGACCGCGCCGAGGTTGATAGCGAACGACAGCACGACCTGCTGTCCTTTGCGCAGGCCGAGATCGGTGGTCTCGATGAACACGCCGGTGGCGCTGAGATTGACGGCTT
>JAJXWE010000282.1 GCA_021781775.1 Pseudomonadota bacterium
GATCACCATCCTCTCCACGCTGCCCTCGAGCGGGGTCGGCGCGGTGCTCGCGCTGCTGCTGTTCGGCGAGCCGTTCAGCCTGATCGCGCTGATCGGGGTGATCCTCTTGATCGGCGTGGTGTTGAAGAATGCCATCATGATGGTGGACGTCGCGCTCGTGGCGCAGCGCGAGGAGGGCGTCGATGCCGCGCGCGCCATTCACGAGGCCTGCCTGCTGCGCTTCCGTCCGATCATGATGACCACGATCGCGGCGATGCTGGGCGCGCTGCCGCTCGCGCTGATGAGCGGACAGGGCTCGGAGATGCGCCGCCCGCTCGGCATCGCGGTGGTCGGCGGACTTGCCATCAGCCAGATCCTCACACTCTACACGACGCCGATCGTGTATGTGTACCTCGACCGGTTCCGCCGCTGGTTCGTGCGGACCTTTACCCGGCGCGGCGCGCTGGCGCTCGCCGCAGGGAGACCCATTCTATGATCCGTCGTCCATGGCCGCTGATTGCGCTCGGCGTTGCGGTGAGCCTCACCGGCTGCGCGGTCGGCCCGAACTACCATCGGCCGTCCGCTCCCATGGCGGTGCAGTACAAGGCCGAGCACGGCTGGGCGCCGGCGGTGCCGGCGTACATCGTGCCGGGTCACTGGTGGAGCGTGTACCACGATCCGGTGCTCTCGCACCTGGAGCGTCAGGTCGAGGTGTCGAACCAGAACTTGAAGGCCGCCGTCGCCGCCTACTACGCGGCGAGCGAAGCGGCCGGAGTCACTCGCGGCACGCTGTTGCCCACGATCGGCCTCGGCGCCAGCCAGACCCGCAGCGGCGGCGGTGCGGTGAGCTCATTCGCCTTCGGCGGGGCGCGCACCGCCAATCAGTTCGGAGCCAGCGGCTCGTGGGACCTCGACCTGTGGGGCAAACTGCGCCGCGAGCTCGAAAGCGCCAACGACCGTGCCGAGGCGAGCGCGGCGGACGTGGCGGCCGCGCGCCTCTCGGCGCAGACGACGCTGGCGCAGGACTACTTCCAGCTGCGCGCCGCAGAGGCGCAGTTGCGCCTCCTGAAGACGCTGGTGAAGAACGACCAGGCTTCGCTGAAGATCGCGCAAAACCGCGTCAACGCCGGCGTCACCACGCTGGCGGACGTCTACGCGGCGCGCACCCAGCTCGAGAGCACCCAGGCGCAGGAGGACACCGCGCGACTGAACCGGGCCACCCTCGAGCATGCGATCGCCGTGCTGATCGGTCGGCCGCCGGCGGACCTCTCCCTCGCCGAGGGGCATCTGGCCGCGCAGGTCCCGGTGGCCCCGCCGGGCCTGCCGTCGCGGCTGCTGCTGCGCCGTCCGGACATCGCCGCCGCCGAGCGCAGCATGGCGAGCGCCAATGCCGATATCGGAGTGGCCGAGGCGGCCTGGTTCCCGAGTCTGACGCTGACCGGTGCGTATGATTTCGATTCGGCCGCGATCTCAGGGTTGATCAAGGCCAGCAACGCGGTCTGGTCCTACGGGCCCCAGATTGCGCTGAACCTGTTCAACGGCGGGGCGACCCTCGCCCAGACCCGCGAGGCACGCGCCACCTACGATGAGGCGGTGGCGACCTACCGCCAGACAGTGCTCGGAGCGTTCCAGCAGGTCGAGGATGATCTGGCGAGCCTGCATTTCCTGCAAAGCCAGTACGCCGAGGAGATGCAGGCGGTGAGCGATGCGAAGCGCTCCGCGGCGCTGACGCTGAACCAGTACAAGGCGGGGGTGGCGGACTATGCGAGCGTGCTCACCGCACAGACGGCGCAGCTCAATGCCGAGATCACCGCGGTGAATCTGCAGAGTCAGCGGCTCATGGCGAGTGCCGGACTGATCGATGCCATCGGCGGTGGCTGGAAGGCCCGCTCGCTGCGGGGGCCGAATGACGGGGTGAAGGAGAGTTTGAGCAGCACGGTGGATACGCGCTGAAGGGCCGTCCGCGCATTTTTTTGACCGCGACGCTGCGGGAAGAAGGGCGCAGAGAACGGGCGAACCGCAGCGACGCTTTCGCGCCCCGGGGGCGAAAGTTGAGCGCTCTGCGGCCGGACATGCGGTTCGTTAGGTGCCCCGGCCATGTGTGCGGGCCGTGCATTCGGAGAATCCGAATTTTTAAGCAAGGATCTCGGAACAAAAGACGACCGGCGTCAGAATGCGTGCTGGGCCGATCCTACCGCGGCGCAGCATTCCGGCGCGCCGATCGCCGGTCACCAGGTAATCAGCTTGACCGTCCAACGCCATGGCGAGGAGGAACTCATCGTCCGGGTCATTCAGCGCGATGCCTGCCGGCAAAGGTAAGAGCCGCTTCAGTACGACGGCATGCTGCAGGTGATTCAACAGAGTGCCCATGCGGTGGGCGGGCAGAATGCTCTTCAGCTTTGGATAGCGGCTTGCGCGGCGCAGTTCATCGAGTTGCACCGCGGCAGTCACCAGTTTAAATCTGCCCTCGCGCCACGCGCGATAGATCGTCTCGGGCGCGCCGTGCGGCGATATCAACGTGCTGAGGAGCACGTTGGTATCGAGAATGACGCGCATTATTTTTCACGCGCCCACTGGAGGGCTTCGTCGATCAGGTCGGTCACCTGCGATTCTGCCATGCTGGCGGTGGCCGATTTGGCCTGCTCCACGGCTCGCTCGAAGAGGTACGCGCGGACCGCTTCCTCGATGAAGCGGGAGAGATCGCCCTTGCGGCCCCCGCCTTGTGCAGCGAGAAACATGCGCACGGACTGATCCGTGTCGGGCGATACGGCGATATTCCAGCGGACGGAATTCATAGAGGGCTCGGCACATCGGTGTATAAGTGCTTATACACCGAAGACGCAGTGTGGACAAATCCGTCAAGCGGATGACTTTGCGACATGCCTCGAGAGGGGTAAGACCTCGGGGTGGCCAGACCTCCATGCCTATCGACGTTCAGGACAGCGGTGCACCCAACGTTCCGGGGATGAGCGTGAGCACTGCTCGTGGCGTCGTCACGGGATCCGAGGTCGCTCACGCACCGTCGAGCGGCGCGATTGCCGGCATCACTATGCGTTCCCGTGAGCGCGTCATCGCCAGCAGAAATCGTCGGCCGACGGTGGCGCGAGGGTCCTGAGGGTCTGCAGCGGCGACCCAGACGTTCGCGTCGATGACCCACGGTCTCACGAACGTTCCAAGCGGTCGCGGTCTTCGTCGAGGATTTGGCGGGCTGAAGGACCTGCCGGGGCACTGCGCCCCGCCGCATCCGCGTCGGTAAGCCAACTCTCAAGCCACGCCTCTGGCGAGGCATTTTCATCTGCAGGGTGCGCGTCTCCCAGCCATTGCTGATACAGATCGGTCGTGACCTCTCGAACGGAGTGTCCGAGCAGGGCACTCTTGGCTTTGACCTTGCGATAGAGCGGTTCAGGGATCTCAATTGTCACCTTCATGGAGAGATCGTACCTGTATTACTGTAGAGCTGTAAAGCAGTTCATTCGGTCTGTTCAGGAGTCGAGGTACGCTCGCCCAGGTGGGCCCCGTGCGCTCGCCCGTCGATGAGCGGCGCGCGATCCCCACAACGTGCATGTGCAGGGGGCTAGAACGCAGGTATCTTTGACTGCTGACCGTGAGGCGGTTCAGTTGTTCGATCCCGACGGCCGAACGGACCCGGCGGGCAGGCAGATCCCATGAGCCGGAGACCAGCGTGATCGACGGGCAGACTCCAGTGCAATTGGCCGGCAAGCTCGGTCTCGGGCTCGGCATGGCGATCTTCCTCGGACTGGCCTTCGAGGGCCTGTACAAGCAGGAAGCCCACAGCA
>JAJXWE010000283.1 GCA_021781775.1 Pseudomonadota bacterium
GCGGAAGGCGCGCAGCTTCGCCTCGATGATGGCCGCGTTTTGCGGCCCCATGCGGATCAACAGCTTCTGTCCCGCGGGCAGTGTCTCGAGTTTCGGGTCCGAGTACTGCCAGAACACGTTGGGGCGCACCAGGGTGACCGGCCCGCTCACCGTCGGCGTGGCGAGCATGCTGTCGATGGCCTCCACCAGGCGATCGTTGAAGTACTTGCCCGGATAGCCAAGGCTCTCGTAGGCCTGCTGGAACAGCGGATACAGCCGGAAGTACAGCTGCGCGAGCGAGTGCACGTCGAGTTGGCCGACCACGTCCACGAACGGTGTGTAGCGCGCGTAGTTGCGCGCGCTGAGCAGCGTGATGCCGCCCTGCCGATCGACGATGGTCGCGCCGGCGGTCGGTTGGATCGGGCGTAGGTCGGCGGCGATCTTGGCCCGTGGCAGGTTATCCACGGTGACCACGACACGCCGGATGATGTTCTTCGGCACCAGGAAGCGCGCCACGGCCGGATGGCCGATCAGCCCGTCGAGCGCCGCGACCACCACCGGGTCGCTGTCATTGAGCGGCGGCAGGGGCTTGGCACTCGCGGCAGCGGCGGAGGGCGATGGCACGGGGTTCTGAACCGCCGGTGTCTGCTGCGCGCCCGGCAGTGGAGTCGGCGTGCTGGTCGCAGCCGAGGGTATCGTCGCCGGCGTGGCGGCAGGAGCCGGGTGCGGCTTGTGGAAGCGGTAGTAGACGCCGACACCGACCAGTGCGGCGGCGACCACGGCGGCCGCCACCCAAATGACCGTGTTGCGGAAGGACTCTTCAGGGTCAGTCTTGTTCCACATCTGGCGTCACTCCCGTGGACGAGAAATATTGTACTGTACACCCATGACCGTACGACGGGTGTTGAAGATGGGCGAGCCCCTGCTCGGGCAGGTGGCTGCGCCCGTGTTGCGTTTCGATGCCGAACTCGAAGCGCTGGTGCGCGACATGGATGAAACCATGCGCTCGCTGAACGGCGCCGGAATCGCCGCGCCACAGATCGGCGTGAGTCTGCGGGTGGTGATTTTCGAGGTCGCCGACAATCCACGCTATCCGCACGTCTCGCCCGTTCCCTACACCGTGCTGGTCAACCCGGAGCTGACACCGCTCGGCGAGGAACAGGCCGAGGGTTGGGAAGGGTGTCTGTCGGTGCCTGGCCTGCGCGGGCTGGTGCCGCGGCATACGCGGCTGCGCTACCGGGGAGTCGATCTGCACGGTGCGCCCATCGATCGCACCGTGGAGGGTTTCCATGCGCGGGTGGTGCAGCACGAAGTCGATCACCTCGATGGAATCCTCTACCCCCAGCGCGTCCGCGACATGCGCGACTTCGGGTTCGAGGATGCCCTCGGCACGCGCATGACGCCCATGCCAGATTAGACCGCCGGGGAGCCCCGCCGGTTCACGCCAGGGTGTGGAACACCCGCTGCACGTCATCGTCCTGCTCGAGTTTGTCGATCAGCGCGAGCGCCTCCTGTGCCTGCGCCTCGGGCAGCTCGGTCGGTACCGTGCACACGTACTCGCGCTCGGCCGATAGCGGCGTCAGCGCGCGCGCCTCGAGGGCTTCCTGCATCCGGCCGAAGTCCTCGAACGCACAGCGGATCACCAGCTGCGGCTCGCCGCCCTCGCCGGTGCTCTCGCCCATCTCCTCGAGTCCGTGATCGATCAGGTACAGCTCCAGGTCGTCCGAGTCGATGCCGGTCGGATCGAGGCGGAACACGCCCATGTGCTTGAACAGGAACGAGACGCTTCCCGAGGTGGCGAGGTTGCCGCCGCCCTTGGTGACGATGTTGCGCACTGCGGCCACTGTGCGGGTGGGATTGTCCGTGGCCGCCTCGATGAGCATCGCCACGCCGTGCGGCGCGTACGCCTCGTAGTGCACTTCCTGGTAGTGGGCGGCGTCACGCCCGCTCGCCCGCTTGATGGCCGCCTCGACCTTGTCCTTCGGCATGTTGACCGCGCGGGCGTTTTGGATCACGCGTCGCAGGGCCGGGTTGCTGGTCGGATCTGGACCACCCGCCTTCACCGCCATGGTGATGTCCTTGGCGATGCGCGCGAACTGCTTGGCCATGCGGTTCCAGCGCGCAAACATGGTGTGCTTGCGGACTTCGAAAATGCGTCCCATGCGAGAGTGTCGGCTCGAGTACGGGGTGCAGGATCAGGCGAGCTGCGCTTGCAGCACGCGCAGGCGGCGGCGCTGCAGTCGCAGACGCTCCTCGAGCTCCTTGAAGCGCAGCTGGAAGCTGGTGTGCTCCCAGTGCTCGACGACGGCGCGCTTCTTCTCGTTGAGCCACTGCTCCTTCACCTTGGCCCAGTCGGCGATCGCCGCGTGGAAGCTGTCGTATTCACGCGCGATATGCTGGTGCAGCTCGCTGATGCGGGACGGTGCCGCGGTCGGCGCGACGCGCTCGAGCGAACTCTGCGCCCGCGCGAACTGCATGGCGAGCAGCGCGCGCTGGATCTGGAACACCGGCGTGCGCTTGAGCTTGCGGGTGAGGCCCACCCACTGCAGGCCGGCAATCAGCCACTTGGTCGGGTCCCACTGCCACCAGCGCACCCCGTTGCGGTAATCGTGCGCGAAGATATGGTGGAAGTTGTGATAGCCCTCGCCGAAGGTCAGCACCGCGAGCACCGGGTTGTCCCGGGCGGTGTTCTCCTCGGTGTACGGGCGCGTGCCCCACATGTGCGCGAGCGAGTTGATGAAGAACGTGAAGTGGTGGCTCAGCACCAATCGGAGCACGCCGGCGAGCAGGAATACCCCCCACAGATCCCCGGTCAGCCAGCCGGCGAGGAGCGGCAGTCCAATGTTGGTCAGCAGCACGAGCGGCAGGTAGTAGCGGTGCTGGAATGCCAGCATGCGGTCGCGGCGCAGATCGGGGATGTTGCTGAAGTCCGACTTGCCGCTCGGGTACTCGCGGACCATCCAGCCGATGTGCGAGAACCAGAAGCCCCGCCGCGCCGAGTACGGGTCAAGCTGCTCGTCGTCGACGTTCAGGTGATGGCGGCGGTGGCCGCTGCACCAGTTCCAGGCACTGTTCTGCAGGGCCATGGTGGCAAAGACCAGATAGACCGCCCGCAGGCTCCAGTGGGCCTCGTAGGCGCGGTGCGCCCAGAGGCGGTGGTAGCCCGCCGTGATCGACAGCTCGTTCGCGGTCAGGAAGACCCCGAGGAGCACCCAGGCCGAGATGCTGTAGCCGTGCACGATGCCGTACCAGGGTACGAGCACGGCGGCGGCCAGAAATGTCAAAGAAAACAATATGATATTGGTCCAGATCGGCGGGGCCGTCTCGACGGTCTGCGGAACCTGGGCGGATGACTTGGGCATGGCAAAGGGCCGCTCTGCGGCGATGAATTGCGACCCATTAACCATAGCACGTTCCGTTCGGCGCGGGCATGCGCGAAATCACCCCGGCGAGGCGTGCCGGACGTCCCTGCGGCGAGCGGGGCGGGCTAGAAGCTGTAGACCCCTTGCACGGCCAGTTCGCTCTGGTGCTCGCTGTAGCGGACGAGCGGGCGTCCCGTGGAGGCCGCGACGTGCAAATCCTGGAACGTCGGACGGTTCGAGTGGTCGTAGCGGCCCTCAAGGCGTAGCTCGAACTGAGCCGTCGGGTCATAACCGACGGTGACGGTCCCCTCGGCGAGCCGCTGCGCCGTCCCGGTGACGAACCCGTTGCGATCGTGGAGCGACTCTGCGCGCAGGGAGAGGCGCCACCGGCGGCTCAGCCGCTGATTGACGTACGCCGCGATCCCGCTCCAGCGC
>JAJXWE010000284.1 GCA_021781775.1 Pseudomonadota bacterium
GGCTCCAGCCGATGCGCTCGGCGCCCCGGCGGCGCTCCTCGCGGCGCGCCGGGCTCGCATCGATGCGCTCGCGCAAGGCCAGAGGATCGAGGCCGAGCCGCTCGGCAAGCTCGTCGATGATCTGCTCGTAGGCAAAGGCGCCGGGCACATTGCCCGGTGCGCGCATGGCGCAGCCGGGACCGGCATGCGTGAACACGTCCGACTGGGCGAGGGAGAAGTTGGCGCACTCGTAGATCGATTGCGCGAAATTGCCGACACCCGCGCCGAGGGCAACCCCGGCTGAGCCGTAGGCCTCGATCTCGACGCCCGTGAGCGTGCCGTCGCGGCGCGCCCCGACGCGGATGCGCTGCACCGTCGAGGGACGGTAGCCGCTGTCGATCTGCTCCTCGTGCCGATCGAGTGCGAGGCGCACCGGGCGACAGGTCCGGCGGGACAGCGCCACGGCCGCGAGCACGTAGTTGTCGATGCGCGATTTCGATCCGAACCCGCCACCGATCGCATCGGCCACCACGCGCACGCGACTCTGCGGCAGTCCGCACGCCTCGGCCAGCTCGGCGCGGATGCCGGCGGTGAACTGCGTCGACATGTAGACGGTCAACCCCTCTGCGCGCCAGTCGGCCACCAGGGCGTGCGTCTCGAGGCAGCAATGCGTCTGCACCTGCGTACGGAATTGCCCTTCGACGATGACTTCCGCCGCGGCGAGTCCTGCAGTGACATCACCGCGCGAGGCGCTGAGGTTCGGGCCATGGACATTGCCGTGCTGGGGCAATTGCCGCGCCGGACCGCCGAAGAACTCCGTGCGGACCGTGTGCTCAAACACCCAGGGTGCGTCGGGTCTGCGCGCCGCGTCGACCTCGGTGACAAACGGCAGACGCTGGTAATCGACGCCGATGAGCGCGATGGCTTCCTGCGCGGCCTGCGGCGTGAGCGCGGCGACCGCGGCGATGGGATCGCCCACGTACTGCAGGTGTCGCTGAGTCGGCTGCCCGTCGCTCGCGCCGGCAAGCTCGACGGCCCGCCCGATGGGCCTGTCGATGACCTGCACGGCGAGCACGCCGGGATGACGCTCGGCCGCTGCGACATCGAGCGCGAGGATCCGGGCGTGCGGATAGGGCGAGCGCAGCAGACGCGCATGGAGCATGCCGGGCAGCTGCACATCGACGGTGAACGTTGCGCGGCCGGTCACCTTGGCCCGGCCGTTGCTGCGCGGCGTGGAGCGACCGACCGTCGTGAGTTCGGCATTCGGCGGCAGCGGCGGCGCTTCGCTCGCCGCGACGTGCCTGTCGACCTCACCGAGCGACACACCGGCGATGCCGAGCGGATAGCGGTCGGCGCGGGTCTCCGCGGCCATGATCAGGTCTTCCGGCTTGCGGCAATGTCCATGACCGCCGCGAGTACGTGCGGGTAGGTGCCGCAACGGCACAGGTGTCCGCCGATCGCCGCCCGCACCTCCTCCTCCGTGGGATGCGGATTGCGCCTGAGCAATGCCGCGCAGGTCATGACCAGACCCGGGGTGCAGAAGCCACACTGGAGGGCGTCGTGCGCGATGAAGGCGGACTGAACCGGGTGAAGCGTCTCGCCCTCGGCCAAGTCTTCAATGGTGGTGACCGCGCGGGTGCCCACATCGACGGCCAACAGCATGCACGAGGCGACCGGCGCGCCATCGAGCCACACCGTACAGGCGCCACAGGATCCGCGGTCGCACGCCACCTTCGTGCCGGTCAGACCCAGATGCTCGCGCAGCGCCTCGGCCAGCGTCGTCCTCGCCGAGAGCGACAGCGCGTACGCCGTGCCGTTGACCTCGAGGGTGACGGGTATCGACTCCGGACCAACGACAGCCACCGGCTCCTGCGGCGCGCAACCGCTCGAGATCGAGCGCCGGTCGTCTCGCATGCGGGTATTCATGGATCGCTATCAGAGGCGCCAGTCGACCCCTGCGCAATGAGTACTTGTCCGGACCGGGCCGTCGAACGGCACGACTTTGAGTCGCAGAAGGCCACACCACGCCTGCACACCAAGCGATGCAAGCCTTGGTCTCGCCCGGGACCGAGGAGACGGGCGGGAATGCGCCCCGCGTGGCGCGGCAGGATCTTGCCTCAAAGGCAGCCCTGGGCAGGCGAGTGCCGCTCGACCTTCTCGATGCGGTTCCGGCCGAAGCGGCCGACGGCCCGTCTTTCCCGATAACCCCCGTCTCGCGCATTCCGCTGCAGTAGACTCATGCGCCATGAACGCGGTTCTGTCGGCGAAAGATCACGCTCTGCTGAGGCGACTCGAGGAGTCCATGTGGATTGAGGCGACTCGGTATGACGAGGCGTTCATGCAGGCTACGCTGGCATCGGACTTCTTCGAGGTCGGCAGAGCCGGACAGATGCACACGCGGGATGCCGTCCTCAGCGCCGCGCCCCAGCTCATCGCCGCCGTGCTGCCGTTGCGCGAACTGGAAATCCGGCTGCTCGATGACAACACCGCACAGCTCACGTACAGCAGCGAATCCGCCAGCGCCGCTGGCCGGGTGCTCGCGCGGCGCAGCTCAATATGGTCGAGGACGTCGCGCGGGTGGCAGCTGAGATTCCACCAAGGCACGCCTATTCCGCCATAGGCCGAAATGCGGCAAACACCGCCGGCTCAGCGCATGCGGCGGGAAGCCGCCGCCCAGTGCTTCCTTGCGAAATCTTCCCAACTGGGGCCTCGCCAACACCGTGCCATTCCAAGGTGGCGCACACGATGGCGAATTCGCGGTAAACGACTCGTGTGCATCGCTCGCGGGAGCGAGGCCCGCATGGCGCAGTGAATCCGAGGCGCGGCACGTTGGAGTGGATCGCAGCCCGGAGGTCAACGCCGATCGAACTCAGTGAGTTGCGCGCCACCTGGTGCGCGGCGGTGTCCATTTTTTTGCGCCACGGTACCCGATCGCCGGCACCGGGATCTTGCTTTTCTCAACACCGCGGCGGCGCGACGCTTCGGCGCAACGACGTGCATGCGCCCGCGAAGCATTTCATCCGGCGATGGAGGTCCCGGCGCGTCCCGTGAGCTTCAGTGATGTCGCATACGACGTCGTCGGACGAGCACCACCATGCCGAGCAGCCCCGCACCGAACAGCGCAAGCGAACCGGGCTCGGGAACCTGGGTGAGTGTTGATTTCACCTGGAAGCTCGGGTCAAGCGCACCAGCGAAGGAGAACGTATCGGCAACGGTCAACGAGTAAGAGCGGATCGGGTCCGGACCCCCGTCGACGGTGATGCCCGTGCTCGGTCCGCTGAGCGTGAGCGAGCCGATGAGATTGCTGGCGCCGCACTGATTGCGGGTGATTCCGCCACCCTCATCGTGATCGTGGTGATGATGATGCTCATCGTCACCCTTGCCGCGATCATGGTCCTGATCATCGACGTCGCTGCCGCCACAAAAATACTGGTTGGCGGTGTCGTAATAGGCTGATGAGGTGATCACGCCGCCGGCCACATTCCCGCTCAACCCGAGCTGAAACTGGTTGAGGTTGATCGGCACGGTGAACCCGGTGGCGCTGATGACGACGGTCAGCGGGGATTGGGAGCAGCCACCGCCGACGCACGTCACCACGTAATCGCTCAGATTCAGACCGACCTGATTGGGCGCATAGCTCGTGCCGCCGGTACCCTGCTCGATGGTCCAGCCATTGAGCGTCCCGACGTAGGACACCGAGGATGGGGTGCCGTTGCTGCCAATCAGCAGCGGAGTGGTCTGATTGCCGCTCGAGAGGAACATCTCGATGGGACCGGCGAGCGCCGTTCCGCCGCA